>JBHEOL010000214.1:0-26879 GCA_046261635.1 Thermoanaerobaculia bacterium
GGACCCCCCGCCATGCCCGGCGGGGCCGCTCCTGGTAGGGAGGGGGAGGCGCTGCATCCTCCGGCGCGCTCCACCGCGGGTCATGGTCGTCGAGAGGCTCGCCCTCCGGGGCCCCCATCTCCAGCTCCTCGACCCGCGCCATGGAGGACTCGAGCTCTCCGATGAGCTGCCGGTAGCGCCGGGCGAGGTGCTCGGTCGGCGCGTCGGCGGCCAGCCGCTCGAGAGTGGAGTGGTGATCGGCATAGCGCCGGCGCAGAACGTCGATCTCGCGCAGAATGCCTCCCTTGCCCGGTCGGATATTGACGGTGTTCCACTCGTCGGACATTCAGGGAGTCTAGTGGGAGGCCGGTGGGGAGTCTAGGGGGCTAGGGGCTAGGGGCTAGGGGCTAGGAAAAGCAAAGTCAGAAGTCAGAAGGCAGAAGGCAGAAGTAAAGGCAAAACACAAAGCGCTGGGTCGCTCTTGATTTTGCCTTTGTCTTTCCTAGCCCCTAGCCCCTAGTCCCTAGCCCCTCGTCTGATATCTTCTTCCGCGATGAAAATTCTGGTCGGCCAGATCAACACGACTGTGGGGGCGCTGGAGGGGAATGCTGCCCTGATCGAGTCGGTCTACCGGCAGGGTGCGCGGGAGGGAGCGGACATCGTGATGGTGCCCGAGCTGGCGGTGACCGGCTACCCTCCGCGCGACCTGCTCGAGAACCGCTTTTTCGTCGAGGCGAACCTCGCGATCCGCGACCGGCTCGTCGCGATGACCGGGCGGACGGCGCTGATTTTCGGCTGCGTCGAATGGAGCGAGAGCCGCGAAGGGAAGGCGCTCTACAACTCGGCGATCGTCGCAAGTGAGGGACGCCTCGTTCATCGGCAGGCCAAGAGTCTTCTGCCGACCTACGACGTGTTCGACGAGCTGCGCTACTTTGATGCCTCCGTCGAGCCTCGGGTCTGCGAGCTCTTCGGAAAGAAGATCGGAGTTTCGATCTGCGAGGATTACTGGTTCGACGACGAACTGAATGGGAGGAGGCTCTACGCCTCGAATCCGATCGCGCCGCTCGCGGCGCAGGGGGCCGAGCTCCTGCTCAACATCTCGGCTTCCCCGTTCAACGCCGGCAAGCACGACTCCCGTCACCGGCTCTTCCGGGAGATCGCCCGCCGCTACGAGGTCCCGCTCGTCTACTGCAATCAGGTGGGGGGATGCGACGAACTGGTCTTCGACGGCGGAAGCATCGCGATGAACGGCGGTGGAGAGACGGTCTGGTGCGCTCGTCCGTTCCAGTCGGTGCGCGAAATGGTCGACCTCGATTCCGATCCGATCGAGTGCGCGTCGGGCCACCAGCCAGCGGAGATCACCGAAGCCCTGATCCTCGGCATCCGCGACTACGCCGCCAAGTGCGGTTTCCGGGAGGCCGCGCTCGGTCTTTCCGGCGGGATCGACTCGGCGGTCACGGCCGCCCTGGCGGTCGAGGCTCTCGGCAAGAGCCGCGTCACCGGTTTCGCCATGCCCGCTCCATTCACCTCGGAGCAGAGCCTCGCCGACGCCGAAGCTCTCGCCCGCAACCTCGGAATCCGCTACTCCGTCGAGCCGATCGGCGAGATTTACCGCCAGTACCGTTCGAGCTTCGACCGGATGTTCGGAGACCAGACGTTCGGGATCGCCGACGAGAACATCCAGGCCCGCATTCGCGGCAATCTCCTGATGGCGTGGTCCAACCGGACCGGTGGGCTCATTCTCACGACCGGCAACAAGTCCGAGCTCGCGGTCGGCTACTGCACGCTCTACGGTGACATGGCCGGGGGGCTCTGCGTCCTCGGGGACGTCTACAAGACGATGGTTTACGAGCTCGCCGCACACCTGAACCGCGACGAGGAGCGCATTCCCCCCGCGACGATCGTCAGGCCTCCGACGGCAGAGCTGCGGCCGAATCAGACCGATCAGGATTCGCTCCCTCCCTACGAGGTTCTCGACGCGATCCTCGCGCTCTACATCGAGCGGCACCGCGACGCGGACGCGATCATCGCCTCCGGACACGGGCGCCGTCTGGTCGAGAGAATCCTCGACATGGTCGACCGCGCCGAATTCAAGCGCCGGCAGGCGCCGCCGACTCTTCGCGTGACGACCAAGGCCTTTGGAAGCGGAAGGCAGATTCCGATCGCGCAGCAGTGGAGCGCGGAGAGATGGAGGTTCATCCGATGAGGTTCGCAGTTGCCGCCCTGTCTCTGCTTCTCGTCACCCTGCTCACCGGATGCGGGCAGAGTGAGATGCCGGCCGAGAGATGGCAGCAGATGAGCGCGGGCGAGAAGGATCTGTTCGTGCGGTCGCTGATCGGAGGCGAGGCGGCTGCGAGCGCGAAGGGCGCCGGGGGGAAGCGGTACTCGAAGTCCGCGGGTGAGTACGTCGAGATCCTCGATGCGCGTTATCGCGGCGGGGACAGGCGAACCGTCGAACGGATCTGGCCAGATCTGGCGGATTGAAACCCGGCCTCTCCGCTCGAGGCGACTCCCCGCCCCTCGCGAGGAGGGAGCGGTGGCCGAGGCGGGAACCTCAGCCACCTCCGCCGGGCTGGCGCTACGGAACCCGCGTCTTGTCGGTCGCCGGGGTCGGGGTGTACGTATGCTCGCCGGGGCCGAGCGCCGGCCGCGAGACCGTCGGCGTGATGCCGACCGCCTCGGCGTACTTGAGGTAGGTGTCGATCGAGGCGATGACTATGCGGGCCTCGACCGTGATCAGGTCGATGCCGACGAGGGAAATGCGAACCCATGCGTCGATGACGATCCCTTTGTCGAGAATCCGGTCGAGTACATCAATGAGGCTGCTGCCGCCTGGGGCTCGTTCGACTGCCATGGGTTCGGTCCTGCCTTTCCTTGTGAATCTCAGCGCGCGCGGGGCCGGGAGGTCTTATCCGCCGGCTCAGCGAGCTTCTTTTCCAGTTGGTCGATGCGTTGACGGAGGGCGTCGACTTCTTCGGGTGCCGCGATCTGCGGGCGGGCGTCGGCCGAATAGAACCGGTCGCTCTTCCACCAGTTGATCCCGATCGCTTCCGCCTTGTCGATCGAGCAGATCACGAGGCGGAGCTGGATCGTCAGCAGCTCGACGTTCGCGAGGGAGACCTTGATGTCGCCGGCGACTACCAGCCCTTTGTCGAGGATCTTGTCGAGGATGTCGACGAGTCCCTGAGGCTGTCTCTGCATTGCATCCACCAAAGCGTTCCTCCCCTACTGCCGGCCTCACGCGAGTGCGGGCAGTCCGTCACTCGAATCTTTCGAGGCCGCGATCATAACCACCCATCCCCCGTCCGTCCAGACTTTGGGGTTGGATTCGGGCTGCCTCCGGCGGAATGCAAGGATGGCACCCGTGGCCCGTGACGCCATGTGGGCCGCTCTTACTTGAGCGTCTGGATGGGGCCGAGCTTGAGATTCAGGTCGTCGCCTTCGAGGCCGAAGACCCGCTTGAGCTCCTCCATCTTCTCCTCGAGCTTCATCAGCGAGAGTCCCAGCCGCTCGATCTCTTCCTCGGTCAGGTTCCCGGCATCCATCCGGCGGAGCGCCTGCCGTTCGAGGAGCTGCCGGACCAGCTCGATGATCGCGAGGACGAGACGTGCCAGCCCGTTCTCCACGCTGTCCGCGTCGGCCGGGATCCGGTCCGGAATGGCGCTGTCGCTCAGCTCGAGCGATTCCCGGAGAGTGTCCGGCTGGTTCGAGGCGAGGATCGGGTCACGGTTCATCGGCGAACACCTCCAGCGGCCACGGTCCCGAAAGCAGGAAAGGGATGTGCGGCCAGCTCTCGCGCAGGTCGAGCGCAAGCCTGCGGGCCGAGTCGATCCTCTCGCGCGCGACGAGCATGGCGAGCTCCGCGCCTCCGTCGTGCCGCTCGACGGGAACGATCCGCGTCGCACATCCTGAAAACCGTTCGCGGGCATCATCGAGAAAGGCGGGGTCGACTGGGGACCCGCTCTTGGCGGCGCGAAGGGCGCGGAGATAGTCGGCGCCGTTCGCGAATGCGGTGCGGTCGGGGCGGGCCGCTTTCGCGCCGCCTCCCGCCCGCAGGGTGAGCTCGGCCATCCCGCGGTGCTGCTCGAGCAGGCGCTTCCAGGCATCGAGATGAGGCGCGCATTTGGCGGCCGCCTCTTCCGGACTGGAGGCGGTGGCGCCGTAGCGGATCGCGACGAACGTTTCCCGCTGGGCGAGCTCCTGTCTGACCGAGGAGGCGCGGGTGACGACCTCGTGGGCGGCGACGCCCTGGGTGGAAGGGATCTCGATGGTGCTGAGAAAGAGGGTGCCGGCGGGGACGACGCGCACTCCTTCGCCGGCGGCGTCCTCGTTTCTGAGGTGCGCACCGAGGAGCACGAGCCGGGTCGAGGCCGGAGTCGTCATTCGCCTCGCGGCTTCGGAAGCGCCGCCGGCTCGCCCGATCCGATCCGCGAGATCGTGTCGACGTTCGAGAGGATGATGTTGAGCCCGAGGTAAACGAGGTCGACCTGGCCGACCGAGATCACGGCTTCGCCCGCGATTACGACACCGCGGTCGAGCAGGTGGTCGAGCGCCTCGACGAGTGAGAGGTCGCGGTCCTGATTCATGCCTCGCTCCTCGTCACGAAGGTGTAGGGAGGCCATGGGCCCGTGAGCATGGGGTGGATGCCCTCACCGCGATACTCGTCGAGCAGCTGTTCGGTGAGCGTTTCGATCTCGCCTCCTCTCGACCGTTCGAGCAGGACGTTGAATTGCGGCATGCTCCCGGTACGGCTCAGCTCCGCCACGACGGGGGCGCCGAGCTCGCGCGTGATGCGCTCCTCGATCTCCGTGGCGATGCCCTCGATCGCCTCGCGTGCTGCGTTCTTCCTCGCTTCGTCCATCTTCCTTCTGAGCAGATAGGCCTTGCCCGCGGGGGCGCCCTCCGCCTCGGCGGCCAGCGTGGCGAGCGAGGGGGATCGCCGCTCGATCGAGCGCCCCCACTCTTCCTCATCGAACTCGAGCTTCACGGTCCATTCCTCGCGTCCCGCGATGGTGCCGAGAATCGCTCTCAGCTCCGAAGCCTTCTCTTCGAGATGCCGCGCGAGCGCTTCGTCGTTCGAAAAGAGGACGAAGGCTCGAAGGGGAATCACATCCGATTCCCTGCATGCGTGCTCGACGACTTGCTGGTGGCGATAGCCGATCGAGCCGAGCCAGTCGAGATCTCCCGCACGTGAGTCGATCGTCTCCTGTGAGAACTCTTCGGAATCGACCTCGCTCACGAGCGCGGCCAGATCCCCGCTTTCGACGACCCGCAGGCCGGTCTGCCCGTCGACACCTCCGAGCTCGGGGGGAGCGAGCGCCCCACGCGAGGCGATGGCGTAGACGTAGAGCACCCTCGGCATGGCGGCACGTTACTCCAACGGAACGAGCCCGCGCAACGCGGCCGAGGCCGTCGGCGGTTCGCTCGTCCGCGGCACGATCGTGACCGGAACCCCGCGGGCGGGAAGATATGCCGAGGAGGAAGGAGAGATCCTGCACCCCTCTTCTTCCTCGACCGCGTTGAGGACGACAGCGCTGACTCTCATCCCCCTTCGCTCGAGCTCGGTCACGAGCCTGCCGCTCTCGCTCGTGACGGTTTCTCCAACCCGCGTCACCACGATCGTCTCGGAGGCGTCGCTCCTGAGTGCCTCGCCGATCCGGCGCAGTGACCGGGAGTCGGAGAGCAGTTCTTCCGCGAGTGCGCCCGGCGGGAAGAGCTCCTTGTACCGAAGCAGCAGGCGCATCAGCTCGCGCACCCATTCCCCGGCTTCCCGAGGCAGATCGAGCAGGCGCAGAAAGTGGCCGGTCGGGGCGGTGTCGACGAAAACCCGCTCGACGGACGGGTCGTCGAGCAGGTCGGCGAGCCTCGAAATGGCGAAGATCTCGTCCGCGCCCGGCGGCGCCATGTCGAGCAGGCTGGAGATGACGTCGCTGTCGTGGGAGAGGGAAAAGTTCGACGGGGTGAGCCCTCCGACGGTTTTCTCGATCTCGCGTCCCATCCTCTCTCGGAATCGCTCCCATCGCTCGCGGGTCTCGACGATCTCCACGGAGAGGTTCGCGGGAGGCTGCTCGCTGGCGAAAACGTCGCGAAGGGCGTGCGCCGGGTCGACCGAGATGATCACGAAGCGCGAGTCGGGATTCCGCTCCGCGGCCTGAAGAGCAACCGAGGAGGCGACCGTCGTTTTTCCGACGCCTCCTTTCCCCGCGAAGAAGACGAGGCGGGAGGGGGAGGAAAGCGCGAGCGGAGTCGACTCGAGCCTCTCGGCGGCCGCAGCGCGCGCGGTGCTCGTCCTGCCGGAGATCCATTCGAGCAGGTCGCCGACCCTGGCGAGCGGGAAGGGGGATTCCGGCGCGGCGAGGACGGGAATCGAAAGCGAGCGGGCCGCCGCTTCCTCTTCCTCACAGCGTGCAGCGCACTGCGGGCAGCCGCACCAGCAGCGCGAGCGGTTCATCACGGCCAGCGGCACTGCGATCCCGGCGCCGCGAACCTCGTGGATCAGCCTCTTCGTCTGGGCGACGACCCACGGCTCAGCCAGCAGCAAAGGGATGAAAGCCGCGGCCGATGAATCGGTGAGGACGGCAGTGCGTCGTTCCCAGTCGGCGCGAAACGACTCGATGAACTCGTCGATCTCGTCGTGAACCCTCCGCCTCGTCAGTTGCGTGACGAGAGCCGTGTGCTTGGCCTGCATCTGCTCGAGCGCCATGCTGATCTGGCGGAAATGCCCGGAAGAGCCGAGGAGCCGAAGCGTGTGTCCCGTCGGCGCGGTGTCGACGACGATCGTCGCTTCGGGATGCTCCTCGGCGAGCTCTCCGATCCTCAGCCAACCGGTCAGCTCGTCGATGCCGGGGACCGAGAGCTCGAGCAGCGTCCGGATCTCGTCGCGATCGAGATACGTGCCCCGATCGCCGATCTCGACGAACCGGTCGAGGTTCCGGCTCATGAAGCCCTGCCACAACTCCTCGGGGCGAAACGGCTCGAGCGTGAGCGAAGCGGCCGGTGAGCCCTCTGGGAAGATGTCCGGAAGATTCGAGGCGGGATCGGTGGAAAAGAGCACGACCGGGCCGCGCGCGGCGAGATGCAGTGCCGCGATCGAGGCGATCGTCGTTTTCCCGACGCCGCCCTTGCCTCCGAAGAGGAGAATGCGAAAAGGGGCCTCCGAGGTGAGGCGCTCGAGAAACGTGCGGGCCGCCGGCGCGAACGCCCCGGGGCTCATTCTCCGTATCCGGTGTGGACCGAGATCCCTTCCTCGTCGTCCTGCTCGGCCGCGTACTGGCGCGCCATGTCCTCGCGCGCCTGCCGGATCTCACGAAGCCGCTGGAAGATGATCGCCTCTTCGGCGACGTAATCCTCTTCGGAGATCTCACCGAGCTCGAGCTTCATCTGCAGCTCGATGAGACGCTCCTTCCAGACCTGATCGTTCAGCAGCTCGTTGTCGGCCATCGTCTGGATCTGCTTCATCACCCATCGGACTCCCGAGACGGGCGCCTTGAAGGGAAGCAGCAGGAGATCGTCGATCAGGAGCACGGAATCCTCATCGTTCGGCCCGTTCGAGGCGGAGGCGGATATTCACGAAGTTGTACGGCGGCCAGGGGCCGGTGTAGAGGAACGAGAGCTTGTTCTCGTAGCGCCGCGCGATCTCGGAGATCTGGTCGTCAAAAGCCTTCGTCTTGTCCCGCTCGACGAGGAACGCGGCGTTCATGATCATCTTGTCGCCGATCGGCTTGTTCGACCGCGAGGCCACCGCGGCGCTCCGGAGCCCTTCGTAGATCTCCTTCACATACCCGTCGGCCTTCGCCTGAAGGGCCGATTCGACGACACGTCCCAACTGCATCTTCGAGAAGTACGACCCCGAGGCCTGCGAGTTGATCTCCTCCTTCAACCTGCGGATCTCGGAGTTCTCCCCTTCCAATTCGCGAATGACCGCATCCTTGTCCCAGCTCACCTTGAGCCCGAACTCGATTTTCCCTTCCATCTTCTCGAGCACTTCCACCAGCGCCTGATACGTTCCCTGAAGGAACGCCCGGATGTCGTCCTCGGTGCGGAACACCGTTCCGAAGCTCATCGGAAGGACGGTGAAGCTCCTCATCACGACTTCGTTGACGTGCTCGTGCGTCAGCGCGTTCTCGCGCGTCGGATCGAAGATGATGAGCGGGCAGTTCGAGACGACCGCGGCGAATTCCTTGTAAGGAACCGTATGCACCTCGTCGTTGCGGCCCCCGATTCCGATGTTCCCGAACGTCTGGGGTGTGTTCGTCTTGATGATGCAGTAGACGTATTTCCCCTGTTCTTCAGATCCTGGGCTCTTCTGGTCTGTCATCTGGGCGGGCTCTCCACCTGAGGGGCTTCCAAGTTCCGTGCCCCGCACTCTCGATCGGCAACTCCACCTTACGATACTCTGCCGCCCTTGAATCCTTCAAATCCTTCCCGGAGCAGGGCTCTGGCCGCAGCGGTGGAGCGATGGTTCGTCGTCCACCAGCGTGATCTCCCATGGAGACGGGCGTACGACCCATGGCAGGTGTGGGTCTCCGAGATCATGCTCCAGCAGACGAGGATGGAAGTCGTCGTTCCCTATTTCGAGCGATTCATCGAACGTTTCCCGACGGTGGAGTCGCTCGCAGCGGCGGACGAGCAGGAGGTTCTCGCGGCCTGGTCGGGGCTCGGTTACTACCGGCGGGCGCGGATGCTCCACCAGGGGGCGCGCTGGGTCGCGGAGCGAGGCGAAGGCGTTCCCCGGACCACGGCCGTTCTCGAAACCGTTCCGGGGATCGGGCGCTACACGGCAGGCGCGATCGCCTCGATCGCCTTCGAAGTCCGGGCACCCATCGTCGACGGGAATGTTGCGAGGGTCGCGGCAAGGCTCGAGGCGATCGAAGAGCCGCTCGGCAGCACCGCGCTTCTCAAGCGCGAGTGGGCGTGGGCCGCGGACCTCGTCGGGGCGTCGACCTCGCCCCGCGCGCTCAACCAGGGTCTCATGGAGCTCGGCGCCCGGATCTGCCGGCCGCGCGATCCGCTTTGCCCTGAATGCCCCCTTGCGGCTCTGTGCGCCGCCAGCGCGAAGGGGGAGGAACGGGAGTATCCGCGCAGGAGCGCGGCGCGAGGGAGCATCGAGCTCGAGATTCCCCTCTTCCTCGTCGAGGACGGGCGCGGGCGGGTTCTTCTCGAGCTCCAGTCCGGCGGCGCGCTCATGAAAGGGATGTGGCACCTCCCCCACGGTTCCGCGGAGCTCTTTCCCGGCAGCGATGCGGAGCGCTTTCGCAGAGTCGGGAAGATCGGGTCGTTCCTGCACACGATCACGCACCGGCGGATCCGGTTCGAGCTGTGGGTGGCCGAGCTCGCCACGATTGCCGACGGTCCGGAGGCCGCCTGGGTCGATCCGGAAGAGCTCGGCTCGATTCCGCATCCGTCGTACGTGCGGAAGGCGATCGCGCTCTGGTCGAGCAGGAGGGAGCACAGCGGGACGTCATCCTGAGAGGCTTTCACAGCCTCTGAGCGAGTTGGTGCATGGCTGACCGCCGGTCCCCTTTACAATACGAGCCATGACTCGTGCGTGGGTGGTGGTTCTTTCTCTGTTTCTCGTTCTCTTCGGCGGCAGCGCCTTCGGCCAGTGCGAATTCCGCAGCGCCTTCGACCTCCGGTTCCGGGACACGGCACTCGATCTCTCGCTGGATGGGAACGACCTGTGGGTCGCGACCGGGTGGGGCGTGGCGCTCTGGGACGCGGCCGCCGAGCGGCCCGTCACCTCGCTCTCGATCGAGAGAACGACGGTCGCCGTGCAGGCCGTTCCGGGAGGAGCGTGGGTCGGCAGCGGCACGAGCGTTCAGTTCGTCGAGGCCGCGCCCCATCTCGCGCGGCGGGCCGGCGTCGATCTCGGCGCGGCGGTGAGTGATCTCGTGATCTCGGGGAACTACCTCTACGCGGCCACATCGGCCGGCGTGATCCAGATCGACATCGCGGACCGCGCGGGGCCGGCGGTTGCCGCGAGTCTGCCCACGACGTCCGGCGCAGCGATCTCGGTCGCGATTCTCGGAGCGTTTCTCTATGCCGCCGACGGCGATTCCACCGTCGAGGCGTACTCGATCCAGATTCCGTCGCTGCCTCAGAAGATCGGCACGGTCGACTCGCTTCCGCGCTCGGTCGGAGTATCGGCGCTGGACCACTATCTCGTCGTTTCCGACGGACAGCAGAGCGAGATTTTTTCGGGCAGCGGGACCGCGCTCGGACGGGTTGCCCTTCTCCCGTTCAGCGGAACGGCCGCGGCGCGGTGGAGCGGCTCGGTGCATTTTCTCGCCGGAGGTGGTCGTGAGGTCCACGCGGTCGACGTCCTCGCGCCGAGGCCGACGATCGTCAGCAGCGCCACGACGGAGCTGACCTCGGGCAACACGAACCGCGTGTCCGAGCTCGTCGCCTCGGGATCGAAGTTATGGGCTGCAGCGGGCGACGCCGGCGTCGAGGCATGGCGCCTGACGGGCTTCGCGCCTCCGTATCCCCTGCGTCTGGTCCGCACCGAGGCAATCGGGTCGTCATGGATCTCGGGGGCGCGAGCAGTCATCGCCCTCTCCTCGGGTGGGCTTCAGCGTTTTTCCGACAGCTCCGGGCAGCTCGTACCCGGACCCGTCTGGCAGGAGGGGTCGATCTCCAGAATCCTCGACGGTGAAGCAGACCGCATTCTCACATCGACCGGGCAGGAGCTCCGCCTCTGGGACATCGCCCCCTCCACGCCGACCTCTCTCGGCGCGGTCACGCTTTCGGGCGCCATCCGATCGGGAGCCCTTCACGGATCGGTCGGATGGGCGATCGTCGCCGACAACTCGCTCTGGCGAGTCGATTTCTCCGCGCAACCGCCAGCGGCCGCGCAGGTCGCGGTCGGCGGATCGCCCGATTTCGTCGTCGCGAGCAGCGCGGGCTTCGCGACTGCCGACATCCTCGAGGACGGGAACACGCGCGTCCGGTTCGTGCCCGGCGTTGACCCCGCGAATTCGGCGAGCGAGGTGACGATCGAAGGTGCCTCGAATGGAGGGATCGCGATGGGAGCGTCGCCCCTCGTCGCGGCGGCGACGTTCCGGGGAATCACGCTGATCGATTTCGGCGCTGGAGGGAGCACGAAAATCGTGCCGGGAACGAACCAGTCGCCGATCCGCGGCCTGAGGATCGAAGGGGACCGGCTGATCCTCGTGACCGGGGACAGAATCGAGGTGCGGACGCTCGACAGCGGCGCGCTCCTCCGCGCTCTCCCGACGGGCGTGACACTCACCTCGATCTCCGCCTCGGCTTCGCGGGCGATCGCATCCTCGATGGAGGGATTTGCGATTGCCGATCTCGAGACCGCGAGCAGGCAGCCCGAGCAGATCGCGCTCCCCGACACGGCCAGCCGCTACTACCGTTCGCTCGCCACAGACGGCGACCTGCTCTGGCTCGGCGATGCTCAGCGCATCGACCTGTACCGGACCGATTCGTCGGCCATCCCGCGGCATCAGGCCGAGGTGTCGTTCGAAGGGTCGGCTCCCCCGGTCGGATTCACGGCGGCGGCGGGAAGGCTCTTCACCATCTCGGCCACCGGAACGCTCGAGTCGTGGCGCGCCGACGGATCGCGCGAAGCCGCGTTGAGCATCGACGAGGGCTCGCTCCAGCAGATCGACGGAATCACGTCGGTCGGAGGGGCGGTCTGGGTCTCGATCACGAGAAACTGCCTCAGCACGGGATGCGAAAAACTGACGGTCGTCATCGATACGCGTTCGGGAATCACCCGATCGACGGCTTTCAACGGCGGGACCGTCGATGCGATCGCGCATGGCGATCTCGCCGCGGTCGTCACGACACTTCCGTCGGAGGTGAGGCTCTACGACATCAGCGATCCGGCTCATCCCCGGCTGGTCTCTTCCACCGCGGCTTCGGGCGGTCCGGTTTCGGTCGACTTCGACGCCACGCGGGTCTGGGTTCTCGGCGACCGGCTGCGCGCTTACTCGCGTTCAGGGCTCGACCTGGTCTCGACGCATTTCGATGCATGGACGGCCGATCCGCTCGGTCGTGTGAGCTATCTCGACCAGACCATCCGGGTCGTGGGATCGTGCATGCTGGTCGCGGGCCGCACGGCTGTGCCGACGCTATGGAATGCGGCCGGAGAATCACTGACGCCGCTTCCCGCGCCCGACGTGCCGGACGCTGTTCGCGGCGCCGCGGTCTCGGGGAGCTCGATTCATCTTCTCGGCGAATACGCGCTCCAGACGTGGAGCAGTGCGCCGCCGGCCGAGCGCTCCCGGCCGGTCCGGCGCTGACTGAACCGCGGAGGACGAATGAGTAGAAAGATCCGATTCGAAAAGCAGAGCGATCGCTACCGGATCGTCCTCGACGCCCCGCCGCTCCACATCCTCGACACGGCGATGCTGGCCGAGCTCCGCGAAGCCGTGGGGATGGTCCAGGCGGATCGACCACTGCTCCTGATCGAGGCAGTGGGAGAGAAAGCCTTTTCGGCGGGGGTGAGCGTTCAGGACCACCTGGGGGACCGGGTCGGGCCGATGCTCGATGCTTTTCACGGCGCGCTTCGCGCGCTCAATCGTCTCGACGTGGTGAGCGTCGCCCTGGTACGCGGTCTCTGTCTCGGCGGCGGGTGCGAGCTCGCCATGGCGTGCGACTTCGTCCTCGCCTCCGAGCGCGCCACTTTCGGGCAGCCCGAGATCGCTCTGGGCGTTTTTCCGCCGGTGGCCGCATGGCAGCTCGGCAGACTCACCTCGCCCCGAAAGGGGCTCGAGCTGATTCTCGCCGGCGATCCGATCTCCGCGGCAGATGCCGAGCGGCTCGGGCTCGTCAACGCCGTGTTCCCCGACGGCCAGTTGGATGGAAAAGCCGAAGAGTGGCTCGGGCGGCTGCTCCGCCACAGCGCATCATCGTTGCGAATCGCGAAGAAAGCGTTCCGGCTGGCTTCCGCCGACGACTTCGAAGTGCGCCTGGCGGAAGTCGAGCGGCTCTATCTCGAGCAGCTGATGCGAACCGGCGATGCGACCGAGGGGCTGGTCGCATTCATCGAGAAGCGGCCTCCCATCTGGAAAGGGAAGTAACCGCAGGCCGGGACTTCCGGGTCCCGTTCGCGTCCAGTGCCAGGTGCGGTGTCCGAGCGACCCTTCAGTCGAGTTGCACCCCAGCTGCTATGGTTCGATCATGATGAAAGTCTCCGTCTTCGCGGGCGACATCACCGAGGCGCCCGCCGACGCCATCTGCACCTCGACGAATCCGCGCCTCTCTCTGATGATGGGGACGGGCGGATCGGTGCGTGAGAAGGGGGGCTTCGCAATCCTCCGGGAATGCGAGGCGCTTCTCGAGGCCGAGACCAATCGCTCCGGACGTGACCGCATGCCGATCGGCTCGGTCTGGATCACTGGAGCCGGCGCTCTCCCGCACGAAGCAGTGATTCACTGCGTGGCCAGCGACGCGCGCGCCCACTCCTCGGACGCGCTGATTCGCTCGTGCGTGGCCAGGTCCGTCGCCGCTGCCATCGGGAGGAGATTCCAGAGCCTGGCCCTGCCGGTGTTCGCGACGGGCCACGCCCACTTTCCTTTCGATGATGCGGTCGCATCGATCGCTGGAGCGATGTCGGAGGTCCCGGACGGTCTCGAGGAGATCATCGTCGTCGTGCGCGAGGCTGCAGACGCGGAGCGTGCGCTGAAGGTGCTCCGACAGCAATTCCCGGAGGCGCGGATTCGGGAATGAGCGGGGGGACGAAGGATTCCGGCCTTCGGGCGTCCTCCGTTTCCCTTCTCTCGTTCGGCGTTCGCGGCGTGGCTTCGCTCAGGCCGACGTGAGGCGGCGCCGTGCTTCGAGGACCTTCTCCCGCGCTTCGGCCGATGAGGCTGCGAGCGCGGTCAGGTGGCCCATCTTGCGGCCGGGACGAGGCTCGACCTTCCCGTAGAGGTGAAGCTTGACGTCGGGGATGCCGAGGGCTGCCGCCCAGTCGGGCTCACCCCGGGACCAGAGATCGCCGAGCAGGTTGGCCATCGCCGCCGGATGAAGAAGCTCGGTCGATCCGAGAGGCAGGCCGCAGACGGCGCGCAGCTGCTGCTCGAACTGGCTCGTCACGGAGGCATCGAACGTGAGGTGGCCGGAGTTGTGAGGGCGGGGAGCGAGCTCGTTGATGAGCAGCTCGCCGCGGTGCGTGAGGAACATTTCGATGCAGAGGACGCCGACGACCTGAAGCTGCTCGAGCACGGTGCGGGCGAGCTCGATCGCCCTCTTCTCGACGGGGGCCGGAACGATCGCCGGGGCGGTCGAGACGTCGAGGATATGGTGGCAGTGATCATTCTCGATCACGCCCCAGTGCGCAAAGCTTCCGTCGATTCCGCGCGCGGCGACGACCGAGACTTCCTTCTCGAAATCGACCCATCCCTCGACGATCGCTTCATGCCCCGCGATCGCCTTCCAGGCGCCTTCGGCGTCCTCGATCGATTCGATCTTCGATTGACCCTTGCCGTCGTATCCGAACGACGCGGTCTTCAGAACGCATGGCAGCCCGAGGCGGCGGACTCCGTTTTCGAGATCACTCAGAGTCCTCACCGCAAAAAAGTTCGCGACTGGCAGGCCGGCATTCCTGAGGAAGCTCTTCTCTCGCAACCGCTGCTGGCTCGTGTGGAGGACCGACCCGGCAGGGCGGACGGGCGCGTGCTTTTCGGCCGCGACCGTCGTGGCGAAAGGAACGTTCTCGAACTCGAACGTGACGACCCGCACCTTCTTCGCGAACGCCTCGACCGCGTCGAGATCCTCGTAGGCGCCCTGGATCTCGAGGTCGGCGACCTGTCCGGTCGGGGTATCGGCGTCGGGGGAGTACGTGTGGACTCGGTAGCCCATGCGCCGGGCGGCGATGGCGAACATCCGGCCCAGCTGTCCGCTGCCGAGCACCCCGACGATCGATCCGGGAAGTACGGGCTTCATCCCAGGGTGGATCCGAGAACTTCGTCGGTCTGGCGGCGGCGGTAGTCGTGCAGCTTCGCGCGGAGGCCGGGACGGGAGGCGGAAACGATGGCGACGGCCAGCAGAGCGGCGTTCTTCGCCCCGGGCTTGCCGATGGCGAGCGTGCCGACCGGCACTCCACCCGGCATCTGGACGATCGAGAGCAGAGAGTCGAGCCCTTTGAGAGCGTGGCTTTCGACCGGCACGCCGAGAACGGGAAGGACCGTCGAGGCTGCGACCATGCCTGGCAGGTGGGCTGCTCCTCCGGCGCCCGCGATGATCACCTCGAGACCGCGTGACTCGGCCGAACGCGCGTACTCCGCCATCTGTTCGGGCGTACGGTGCGCCGAGAGGATCTTCGACTCGTGCGGCACTCCGAGCTCTTCCAGGATCTCCACGGCGCTGCGCATGGTCTCCCAGTCGGACTTCGAGCCCATGATCACGCCGACGATTGGTTTTGGTTCACTCATCCTTGCGGAGAATATCAGCAAAGCCGGAAGCCAGAAGAAAGGGGCTGGGGGCTAGGGACTAGCCCCTAGTCTCTAGCCCCTGTTTCGGGCAGAGGTCGCGGGACAGAATGGACGAACGACACAAACAGCATCGGCTGCCTCTGCCCTTGCTTCTACGTTTTGCCTTTTCTGGCCCCTGGCCTCTAGTCCCTGGCCCCTGTTTCTCGCGACCAGCGGATGCGGATCACGCTCTCGCGGGGGAGCGGCGGGTTGAGCGCCGCGGCCCTTCGCGCCTCGTCGACGGTGCCGAGCTCGGGCTTCCCTCCCCGCTGGAAGATCACGGCGCGGTCGGGGCGGAGGGGAGCTCCACCGAAAAGCCAGAAGGAGCCGGCGAGCAGAAAGGCCGCGAGAATCGGGAGCGAAGCCGCCGCCTCCCGCATCTCGATGTCGCGGAGCTGCTGGAAGCGGGAAGCGGGCGGCCGGGCGAGGTTCTCGAGAAGGGTCACCGCGAGCATCGCCGCTGCCGCCAGAGCCGTTGCCACGGCTCCCGCTGCGAACGCCAGCCCTCCGAGAAGCCCGAAAGGGATCGCCTGGCGCACGAGCCAGAGCCCGAACCGGCGCGAAGGGGATTGGACCGAGACGAGGTTGGAAATCATCCCGACGGTCTTCCGCTCGGCTGCGACCAGGAGGGCGAGAGCGATCAGGATGATCGACCCTTCGAGCGCAACCTCGCGCAGCGAGCGAATTCTTTCGATGCGCCAGAGCAGCGAGGCGGTGACGGGGGCGATCGCGCCGAAGGTCAGAAACCCGACCGCCTGGACTCCGAGAAAGATCTGTGTCGCGAGGGTGGACTTCGCGGGCCAGAAGAAACTGAGGGTGATGCCGATCAGCAGCGCGCCGCCGCTGACCGCGAGCGGGAAGAGGCGGATCGTCGCCGAGGCCGACTCGAACAGCAGTGACGGCATCATCACCGGCGGTGCGTAGAGAATCCAGGCCGCGCCCTCGGGGTTGTGGCTCCGGCCCGCCGCCGCGATTGCCACGCCGACGTAGAGCGAGACGAGGATCGAGCTCACGATCGCGGCCGACAGCGAGATGACGAGCATCCGCCAGAGGGCGGGCTTCTTCCGGAACTGGCTGTCGAATTCACCGTATATAGTCATCAGAGCATCCGGATGCCCGGCGGTACTGGTCTGCTATCTTAAGGGTTGATTCGCCAAATACGAGCAAATACGACATGACCTCGACGCGAAGACGACTCGTGATGATCTGGCTTTCCTCGTTCGCGACGATCGTTGCGGCCGGCTGGATCGAGAACGTTCTCGATGGGCTTCACCTCCGTTTCCTCCCTCTCGACTGGATCGTTTTCCTCTCCTGGGTCGTCTTTTTCGCGCTCTCTCTATGGCTGATCACGGTCGCGGTCCGCTTCGTGCTGCGAAAGCTGTTCTGGCGCGTCGGGCGCAGGCTGGCTCTCAGTTACTTCCTCATCGGCGTGCTGCCGTTCATCTTCTTCGCGATCCTGCTGGCGATCTCGGGGTACCTGATGGCGGCGATCCTGAGCCAGGCGACTTTCCGCAACGAGCGCCAGGTCCAGCTCCAGAGGCTCGACCAGTGGAACCTCGAGTACGCGCTGACCGGAACCAAACCGGGAACGGGTCTTCCTTCGCTGGAAATCTACGACTCGAGCGACGGCTCGATCGCGACTCTCCCCGAGTGGCTCAGACAGAGCTCCTTCGTAGGGCTGGCGACGCGCAACTCCCAGGCCCTTTTCGTCTCGGCACGGCGCTACGAGCGCGACGACGCGTCGCGCTCGATCGTCCTCGTCCAGCCGATGGACGAGGCCTGGACCAGCGCGCTCGAGCAGCGGACGGGGATGTTCACCGCCGCTTCGAAAGTCCAGGCCGAAGGGAACGAGCCGGGAACCGGTCAGATCGTCATCGGCGATTCGAGAGAGGTGAATTTCCAGCTCGACGACGAGCAGATCGCCCCGTTCTTCAGGCAGGCGTGGGGGCGAGGCGTCATCTGGGGAGATCTCATCCCCTCGATCGTCGACTGGAGAACGGGCGACCCCCAGGAGGAGAACGCTTACCTGGTTCTGTTCGCAAACCCTTGGCGGAATCTGCTCGACGTCTATTTCGGGAGCCCGACCTACGTGAACGCGATCATCGGGACGATTGGAACCATCGCGGGGATGATGGCGATGGTTTACCTGCTGGCGTCCGTACTGGCGGCCGGGTTGATTTTTTCGATCTCCCGCGCGGTCAACCGCATCGACAAGGGAACGCGGGCGGTCGAGCGCGGCGATTTCAGCTATCGCATCCAGATGAAGCGCAACAGCCAGCTCGGTGAACTGGCGGGCTCGTTCGACCACATGGTCGAGTCCATCTCCTCACTCCTGCTCCGGGTGGCCGAGCAGGAGCGGCTGCAGAGCGAGATCTCGATCGCGGCGGAGATTCAGCGGAACCTGCTTCCGAAACAGGGCCCGGCCTATGCGGGCATCTCCTTTTCGGCGCACTTCGAGCCGACCGCGTCGATCGGAGGCGACTACTACGATCTGTTCAATCTCGACAAGACGAAGCTCGCGGTCACCATCGGAGACGTTTCGGGACACGGCCTCTCGACCGGGATCGTCATGGCCATGGTCAAGGCCGCGATCACGACTCTCGTCGAACAGGGTGCCGACGAGCACTCGCTCTTCCGCCGGCTCAACGAGCTCGTCGTGCGCTCGACCGAGAAGCGGACTTTCATGACGCTCGGCTTCACGATCTTCGACCTCAAATACAAGACCGTTCGCCATACCAATGCCGGCCATCTCTACCCCTACCTGCTCCGCGACGGTGAGCCGCCCCGCCCCATCGAAGCGCCATCCTTCCCACTCGGGATCAAGGAAGGGGTGAGGCCCCGCACGGTCGAGCTGCCGCTCCAGGAACGCGACACGTTCGTCTACCTCTCGGACGGCATCGTCGAAGCCAGCAACGAGAACGACGACCCGTTCGGGTTCGACAACCTGGAGCGGCTGCTCGTCCATCTCGCCGGGGCTTCTCCGGACCAGATCCGCGACACCATTCTCGAAGCGGTCGCCGATCACGCGGGGACCAGGGTGGCCGACGACGACCGGACGATCATGGTGCTCAAGTTCGACAGGATTCAGGAGAATTTCGACGCGATCGACGGGGTCGGGTAGAGCGGATAGGACGAATAGGACGAATAGGACGAATAGGTAGGACGGGCGAAGGGAGTGGACATTCATTAAGAGGCCACAACCCTTCCCGAGTTAGCGTCCTATTGGTCCTATCAGCTCGCCGATGTGATCGCGATTCCGCGCTGCCGCTCGAAGTGCCGTCCGATTCGCCGGATGTACTCGACCGTCTCCCGGAACGGCGGGACGCCTTTGTACCGGGCGACGTTCCCCTCGCCGGCGTTGTAGCCAGCCAGCGCCATCTCGACGTTTCCGTCGAAGCGGTCGAGGAGCCAACGGAGATACTTCGCGCCGGCGTGGACATTCGCGTGTGGATCGAACGGGTCGGTCACGCCGAACCGTTTCGCGGTTGCTGGCATCAGCTGCATCAGCCCGCGCGCGCCCTTGTTTGAAACGACCCGCGGGTTGTAATCGCTCTCGGCTTTGATGACCGCCGAGACCAGGGCCGCGTCGACGTCGAACTTCCGCGCGGCCTCCAAAATGATCCCGGTGTACTGGCTATCGAACAGCGGCCCGCTCGATTCATCGAAGCGCCAGGCACGCCTCGGCAGTTCGGCCGAGGGGGGAGGAACCGGGACGACCTCGTCGTCGAGAATCCGCTCGAGCAGTGCCGTGGGAATGACCATCTCGCCACCGACCGTGAGGTCGAGCCTGGTCCGCTCCGGCCCCACTTCCCACGCGCTCACCTTGACCGAGCGGCCATTGGCCAGCACCGCAATCTCTCCCCGGAGGGGAAGGGCGGTGGCGATCGTGGCGAGCGCGAGCAGGGCGGCGGTTCTGGCAGTGAAGGCGGACATTGCGTCTTTCAGAAGGGAACCTGATGGTTGTGACGAATATGCCGCGGCCGGGTTACGAAGAGGTTTCCGGCTGATGAGTCGTCGAGAATCCCCGGTTCCTGGCTCAAAGTTGCCCCCCATAAGTCCTTTACGTCCTATTGGTCCTATCCGTCCGATCTCGCTCACGCCCTCGGATGGAACTCGTCGTAGATCTTCTGCAGTCTTGCCCTGGTCACATGGGTATAGATCTGGGTCGTCGAGATGTCGGAGTGGCCGAGCATCATCTGGACGCTGCGGAGGTCGGCGCCGTTCTCGAGAAGATGGGTCGCGAAGGAGTGCCGGAGCATGTGGGGAGAGATGTGCGCGGCGATCCCCGCCTCGCGGGCGTAGCGCTCGATCTTCAGCCAGATCGATTGCCGCGAGAGGCCGCGACCGCGGTTCGAGAGAAAGAGCGCCGAGTCGCCGTGGCGGTCGAGCTCGCGCCTTCCCCCCTCGACCCACGCGAGGATCGCCTGCTTCGCCTGCTCGCCGAAAGGGACCAGCCTTTCCTTCGAGCCCTTGCCGATCGTCCGGAGGAAGCCGGCATCGAGCACCAGATCATCGACGCGGATCCGGATCAGCTCACTCACGCGGAGCCCGGTCGCGTAGAGCAGCTCGATCATCGCCTTGTCGCGCTGCCCCAGAACCGTCGCGGTATCGGGGGCAGCGAGGAGCGCCTCGACGTCGCAGGCCGGGAGCGACTTCGGGAGGCTCGACCAGAGCTTCGGGTTCTCCAGGTTCTCGGTCGGATCTCCCTTCACGTGGCGCTCCGCGACGAGAAAGCGGTACATGCCGCGGATCGCCGCAAGCGCTCGCGCGACCGAGCGCGCGGAAACGCCCTTCCTCCGCAGCGATTGGAAGTAACGGACCAGATGGACCCGCTCGATCTTCTCGAAATCGAGCTTCGACTCGCTCAGCCAATGCCCGAAATGCCGCAGGTCGGCGCCGTACGCGCGGATCGAGTTCGCCGCCAGCCCCTTCTCGACCGCCAGGTAGTCGAGAAACATCGGTAACCACGTCTGGAAGTAAGGGCCGCGCTCCTCGGCTTCAGGATCGATGGTGCGAGGGTGTTTCCGTCGGGGCACGGAAGCAGTGTAGCTAGAAACCAGGGGCTAGGGACTAGGGGCTAGGGACTAGGAAAGGCAACACCAACCGCGCAGGGGCTGGAAAGGTGCCAGGGAAAGGCAAGAGCCGGAAGCCACGTCATGACTGGATGTTGCAGTTGCTTTCCCTAGCCCCTAGTCCCTAGCCCCTGCTCTTATCCATTTCTCCCGCGGTGATTCTCAGATCCAGTCGGTTCTGGCGCGGCGGGAGAGGGCATGTGGCGAACTCGGTGAACGCGCAGGGTGGGTTGTAGGCGCGGTTGAAGTCGAGCATCGTCGTCCCGTCTTCGCCCGGGAGTGCGGCGTAGAGGTATCTCCCCGCGGGGTAGGTCTCTTCTCCGCTCGTCCCGTCCGCGAAGATGATGAATAGTTCCTTCGAACCCTCCTCGGTGATCGGATCGAGCCGGTACTCGCGCCCGTCGATCGTGAAGACGAGGGCGCCCGGCGAGGCGACAGGCTCGACGGTGCCGATGATGTTCTGGATCGGAATCTGTTTCGGCGGATCGTACGGTTCGAGCCGGGCCGTGACGCGCCATTTCGGATCGATCGGAAACGAGGCGATGCCGCCGAACCGCGTCCTCGCGGGATGCTCCCGGTCGCGAGCGCGGATGCCGAAACGGCCCGCTCGCTCGATGAGGAACCACTGAAGGCTTCCGAGCTCGAGAACCGTCGGATCGCCGCTGGTGTCGGGGGCCAGCGCCACGGGTCCTGGCAGCTCACGCCCCTCGTACGTCACCGGGACGCCCGGCTCGGGGGTGAAGACGGCCGATCTCCCGGCGAGTCGGATCGTGCCGACGCGCGCCGGCGCCTTCCCTTCGGGGAGCGTGACGGCCGACGCGGGATCGGAGCCGACCGCGTTCTCACCCTGCTGGAGCCAGTGCAGCCCCGTCAGAGTCAGCCAGCCGGTGTCGCGCGTGAGGTTCGCCACGCGCCGCTCCCGGAAAGCGAGAATCTCCCGCTCGTAAGCGGGATCGGCGAGATGATCCGGTGGGGCCCAGGTGCACGATCCCATGAAAACGGCCGCGGCGAGGAGGAGGACGATCGCTGATCTCTGCAAGTCGGGGTTCCTTCTTTCCAGCTCCCCCGGATGATACCCCGGTGGGGGGGAACGATGACTTCGGGGCGGATCAGGGGGCGCGCCTCACCGCGCGCCGCCGGCTTCCGTCGTTCGCATCGATCCGGCGGAGGACTCCGTCGAACCCGGTCACGTAGATCTCGCCCGATTCGTCTTCTCCGAAGGTGGTGATCGTCCGCGCGGTCTGCAGGAGAAGAGTGGATGTCCAGCCGGCACCGTCGTATTCGGCTCCCCAGATTCTCCCCGAGCAGAAGTCGCCGTAAAAGTAGACGGCCCGCATCGAAGGATGAACCCAGCCGCGGTAGCGATAGCCGCCTGTCACCGAGCATCCGAGCTCTCGGCCGTACTCGAGAATGGGAAGCGTGAGGCTCCCGTCGTCGCACCCCGAAGAGGGATTGAAGCAGAGGGTGCCTTCCATGCGGCGCCAGCCGTAATTCTCTCCGCCGCCGCTCGAGGCCGGCTGGTGATTGATCTCCTCGCGAGCGGACTGGCCGACGTCGGCGATGAACAGTTCGCCCGTCACGCGGTCGAACGAGAAGCGCCAGGGGTTGCGCAGCCCGGAGGCCCAGATCTCCGGCCTCGCGCCGGGCGTCGATGCGAATGGACTGTCCGGCGGAATCGCGTACGGCAGCGACCCGTCGATGTCGATTCGGAGCATCTTGCCGAGGAGCGTGGTGAGGTCCTGGGCGCGGTTGCCGGGATCGCCACCCAATCCGCCGTCGCCCATGCCGATGTAGAGGTAGCCGTCCCGGGGGCTGAACTGGAGCTGGCCACCGTTGTGATTCGCGAACGGCTGCGCGATCCGGAGGATCTCGCGGCCCGAGGTCGGATCGGCGCGGTTCGGGTCGGCAGCCGAGACCCGGTACTCGGCCACGACCGTGTCGCCGGAGCCGATGGCCGTGTAGTTGACGAAGAATCTCCCATTCGAGGCGTAATCGGGATGGAAGGCCGCGCTCAGCAGACCCCGCTCTCCTCCCGCCAGGACGATGGCGCGGATGTCGAGGAATGGCTCGGAGCGGACGGCGCCTCCTTCGACGATCACGATCAGGCCCGCCTGGAGCGTGACGAAGAGGCGTCCTGAAAGATCGCCCGCGTGCGTGATGGCGACCGGAGAATCCAGGCCTCCGACGACCGGGACGAGCGTGATCTCAGGCGCTGCGGCGAGCGGGAGTGAGGAGAGCAACACGGCGGTGAAAGCAATCGCTTTGAGCATGGCGGTCTCCCTCGCGGGCCGTGCATAAAGGAGGCCGGAAACTCAGGCTGAGCCGGCTGCCGTATGAGCCACGACGTCCGCCATGTACGAGGAGCGGACGAAGGGACCGGAGAAGACTGCAGAGAAGCCCATCTCCATTCCGGCGATGCGGTACTCGTCGAAGACATCGGGGTGGACGTACTCGACGACATCGAGCTTGTCACGATTCGGCTGGAGATACTGGCCGACGGTCAGGATCTCGACGCCGGCATCGAGCAGGGCTCGCATCGTATCGAGGACCTCGTCCTTGCGCTCGCCGAAACCAACCATCATTCCCGACTTCGTCGTGACGCTCGGATCGACCTGCCTCGCATGGCGGAGCACGGCGATCGAGCGGTCGAACCTCGCCCCCTTCCGCACGATGGCGTGGAGCCGCGGAACGGTCTCGACATTGTGATTGAAGTAATCGGGGCGCGCGCGGACGACCGTCTCGACGCTCTCGAGCCGCCCGCGGAAGTCCGAGGTGAGCACCTCGACGCGCGCGTTCGGAAGGGCCGCCCGCAGCTCGGCGATCGTACGCGCGAACTGGAGCGCTCCACCGTCCGGCAGGTCGTCCCGGGTCACGCACGTCACGACGACGTGGTTGAGGTTCATTCTCTTCGCGGCTTCGGCAACCGACCGCGGCTCCTCGGGAGCTGGCGGGGCGTAGGGGCGCCCGCTCGTCACGTTGCAGAACCCGCACGTGCGCGTGCAGACGTCGCCCAGAATCATGAACGTCGCCGTGCCGCGCGTGAAGCATTCGGTCCGGTTCGGGCACGCCAGCGACTCGCAGACCGAGTGGAGCTCCTTCTCGCGGAGCAGCCGCTTGATCTCATGCAGCCCGGCAAGGTTGATTTTCTTCTCGCGGATCCACTCGGGAAGGCGGGGGGAGGAGGACATGGGGGAGATTCTACAAGACAGGGGCTAGGGGCTAAGGACTAGGGGCTAGGAAAGGCAGAAGAAAGGGGCTAGGGGGTAAGGAGTGGCTTTTGCCTTTCCTGGTCCCTAGCCCCTAGTCCCTAGCCCCTGCCTCTCAGTGTCCGGCCGGGATGGCCAGGCCTTTGTCGAGACATTTCTCGATGAGCTGCTCGGCTTCCTGCTCTCCGATCCCCTTGACGATGGCGACCTCGGAGACGAGCAGGTGCTTGGCGCGCTCGTACATCTTCTTTTCGCGGAACGAAAGGCTCTTCCGCTTGGCGACCTGGGTCAGATTCTTGAGCACGTCTGCGACGTCTTCGAGTTTCCCGCTCTTCATCTTCTCGAGGTTGTCGCGATAGCGGTCCTTCCAGTCGCGCGAACCACCGGCAGGATGCTCCTCGAGGAGGGAAAATAGGCTCTTGATCTGGCTCTGGCGATAGAGCGGCCGCAGGCCGACGCGCTCGGTGTTGCCGACCGGAACCATGAGCCGCGAGTTATTTGAAAGGAGGCGGAGATGAAGATAGGTGCTGTCCATTCCAGCGATGCTGGATTCGGCGATCTGCTCGACGACCGTCACACCGTGATTGGGGTAAACGACCTTTTCACCGACTTTGAAAAGAGACACAAGTCGCTCCTTCTGTCAAAGATGAACCGATCCTTATGGGCAAGGGGGAAGGGCGGATCGGAAGAAAACCCTCGCCGAGGCAATAGCGCGGCGAAAGACAATTATCGCACAGAACGAGATCGATGTCATCGGCGAAAAAGCAGGGGCTAGGGGCCGGGGACTAGGGACTAGGAAAGGCAAAACCAACCGCGCAGGGGTTGGGGAAGGGCCGGGGAAAGGTACGAGCCGGAAGCCAAGTCATTGCCGGATGTGGCAGTTGCTTCTCCCTAGCCCCTAGCCCCTAGCCCCTTAGATCTTCGGCTTTGTCCGCTCGATCAGCCGCTCGAGCCGGAAGATCGCTTCGCGACGGTCGTCGTCGTTGCCGTTGAGCAGTTCCCGGATATGGCCGAGCTCGAAATAAACATCGTCTCCGGTGGGAGCCGGGCCGAGCGGGCGCGGGGGCGTGCCGATCGACCCGGTAGAGGAGCTCACCGGAGGCAGCGGCGTGACCGCCCGCCCTCCGACCTCACCTTCCAGCAGGGCGATGATCTCGTCCTGGAGGTTCCGGACTTTCCGGTAATCGCGGTCCCGGACCGCGTCATCGGTCGATTTCAGCCGGCGCACGACCTCGTAGTACGGGCTGTCCGGATTGTCGACGAGCGAGGCGCGCGAGAGGGTCAGCACGATCGACGATTTCTCCGATTCCGGTCGCGCGAAGACGGAGACCTCTGCCTCCCGGGCGACGTCCGGGAGATCCCACACGCGCTCGGAGCCGGACTCGAACCACTCGTTGACCGGGACCGAGAGCACCTGCGGCTGGCCGCCGATCGGGGTGTACCGCGCCTCGATCCGGTCGACCCAGACGCGGTCGTTTCCGAAAAAGAGCATCCGGCGTTTCGGGATCTCGACCCGCAGCCTGTAGGCGAGCTGGTCCTTGATCCTCACCTCGCTGAGTGATTCCTCTGCTCCCGGCGTGATCGCGGAAGATTCCTGCTTGCGTCCCGACTCGACCCGCTGCCAGGTCGCGTAGCGATACTCGAGGTCTCCGCTCTTCCCGCGCAGCGCGTCGAGCGACTGCTGGATGAGCGCGTCGAGAACATTGCGGGGCATGTCGCGCCGGCTGACCTCGGCCACCCGCCGGATGACCTTCGCGTCCTCGTAGACCTGAGTGGAAGGGGATTGGAGAGGTTGAGCTTCGGCCCGTGGGGCGAAGGTGCCGATCGCCAGGGCGATCAGCACGGAGAGAAGAGCGGATCGGATCGAGGTCATGATTCCTCCAGAATCGAGTCGAGTGCGCTGACCCCCGGAAGGTCCGGGGAAGAGGCGCCTAGGTGATGGGCGACGGTGGCGCCGAGGTCGGCGAAGGTGTCGCGGGTGCCGAGTTTGCGGGGGTGGACGCGCGGGCCCGTGGCCAGGAAGGGAACGTACTCGCGCGTGTGGTCGGTGGATACGTCGGTCGGGTCGCAGCCATGGTCGGCCGTGAGAAACAGGATGTCGTCGTGGCGGAGGGCGCCGAGTAGCTCAGGGATCCGCGCGTCGAGCTCCTCGAGGGCTCGGGCGTAGCCCGGGGCATCGTTCCGGTGCCCGTACTTGGAGTCGAAATCGACGAGGTTCGTGAAGATCAGAGCCGCGTCGGATTCGCGGGCGAGCGCGATCGTCCTGCTCATGCCGTCGTCGTTCGACTCGCTGCGGATCTCGTCGTCGATCCCCTGATGATCGAAGATGTCGGCGATCTTGCCGACTCCGACCACGCGGCCCCCGGCGCGGCGGATCGAATCGAGGAAGGTCGGGCCGGTGGGGCTGACGGAAAAATCCTTCCGGTTGGCCGTTCGCTTGAACTTTCCCTTGCCGGGGCCGACGAACGGGCGGGCGATGATCCGTCCCACGTTGTACTCCCCCCGCATGATCTCGCGCGCGATCGCGCAGATGCGCCACAGCTCTTCGATCGGAATGATCTCCTCGTGCGCCGCGACCTGGAAGACCGAGTCGCCCGAGGTGTAGACGATCGGCTTTCCGCTCCTCATGTGCTCCTCGCCGAGCTCATCGAGGATGACGGTGCCCGAGGCGGGCTTGTTGCCGAGAGTGCCCCGTCCGATGCGCGTCTCGAACTCGCCGATGACTTCGGGAGGAAACCCCTCGGGCCAGGTCCGGAACGGATCGTCGACGATGAGTCCCATCATCTCCCAGTGGCCGGTCGTGGTGTCCTTCCCGGCGGACCGCTCGGCCATCTTTCCCCAGGCCGCGCTGGGGGCGATTCGGCTGGCCGGAGTGGCGAGCGTGTGGAGAAGCCCGAGCCGTTCGAGGTTCGGAAGGGAAGGGTGAGCATCGCGCAGGACGTGTCCCAGAGTGTCGCTTCCCTGGTCGCCCCAGGCGGCGGCATCGGGAAGCTCTCCGACTCCGAGCGAATCGCAGACGAGCACGATGGCCCTGTTACGCTGCATCCGTTTCCTCCGTGAGGATTTCATGAATGAGTGGAGCAGGGAGTGCCGGGTCGTCGGTGATGGCGACTGCCTCGATGTAGCGAGCGGCGAGCGCCTCGCCGTCGACGGAGGGACGCGACCAGAGAAGGCGCGCG
>JBHEOL010000215.1:0-3485 GCA_046261635.1 Thermoanaerobaculia bacterium
CCATAAGAGATGGAATCGATGAAGCGGTCGATGTCGTCGAGTCCGGTTCGATCCACCCATCGGTTTACCGCGTTTTCCCCGCCGTTATAGGCGGCGATCGCGAGAATCTGGTTCCCGTCCATCAGGTCGAGTTTCTGCCGGAGCTCGACCGTTCCGACCCGCACGTTGATGGAAGGCTCGAAGAGCGCATCTCGGGTGATCGACCCGAGGCCTGCGCTCGTGGAGATGGCAGCGGCCTCTTTCGGCATGATCTGCATCAGGCCTACCGCTCCGGCGCTCGAGACCGTCGTCGGCTCCCACGCGCTCTCCTGGCGGATGATGGCCAACGCGAGCCATGGATCGACCCCCGCGGCGGCAGCCGCCTTCTGGATCTCGGGCCACCAGGCTCGAGGATAGAGCACCTTCCAGAAGCGGTCGGGAACGTTGGGCGCCCCGTGCCGGATCACCTGAGGGAACGTGCGGTTCAGAATGCTGATGGCGCGGAGGGGCTCGCCGGCATCGGCGTAGAAATCCGCCAGCCTCCAGGCGAGAACCTGATCGGAAGAAGCGGCCCCGGCGATCCGCCTGAGCTCGCGCGCGGCATCCCGTTGCAACCCGACTGCGCGGAGCTCGCGTGCCGTCTCCAGTCGCGGTTCGGGCGTGGCCTCGAGCGCCTTCTCCGGGAAGAGGACGCCGCTGGCGATCTGGTTCGCAGGGAGTGTCTCGTCCCCGAGGATTTCCCGTGCGCGGTAGCTGTAGTAGGTGTAGGGATAGAAATCGATGAGACGGCGGAGGAGCCGGTCGTGCTCCTCCCTGTTCCCCAGCTTCTCCTGGATGCGTGCCGACCAGAAGAGCGCATTCGAGGTGTAGTCGGCGTCGGGATACTCTTTCAGGTAACGATCGAAGATGGCCAGCGCCTTCTGCCACTCCTCGGCGAGGATCCACGTCCAGGCGAGGGTCCAGAGATTCCTTCCCTCCCTCCCCGGTCCGACGATCGCGATCCCTTCCTGGAAAAGACGCGCCGAACGCTGCAGATCCATCTCGTCGGTCTGGTAGTACTTGGCCAGAAGGATTTTCGCGTCACCGGCCTGCCTCGTGCGCGGATGAGCCGTGGTGAGCTTCTGGATG
This sequence comes from Thermoanaerobaculia bacterium, assembly GCA_046261635.1. Classification (GTDB taxonomy): domain Bacteria; phylum Acidobacteriota; class Thermoanaerobaculia; order Gp7-AA8; family Gp7-AA8; genus JBHEPS01. The sequence continues at coordinate 1,108 of JBHEOL010000215.1, forward strand.
GCCTCACGGAACTCGGGCGCCCTGTCGCTGCGCCAGTAAGCGTGGGCACGGAGCAGTTCCATCGCGAGGTAGTAGGGCTCGCCCGGCCTGGCCGGGATCTCGGTCATCTGGCGGTAGTTTCTCGAATTGAAGAGGGCGGTCGCTTCGATGTGGCGGAAGCTCGGATCGCCAATCTGGTTCGGAAAGCGCTCGCGAATCCGGACGAGCATATCGAGGGCCTGATCGTAACGGTTGACCCGGCCGAGGTGGTCGGCGAGTTTGACTGAATCGTTCCAGGAGAGCCGGTCGAGCGGATTCTCCTCCGTGGGAAGGGCATCGAGCGCCCGGTAGTGGGTTTCCGTGAACCGGCTGCGGGGGAAGTCGGTCAAGACCCTGAGCCGGACTGCCGAAGCATCCGCCACCAGTCCCGCCTCGTCGAGGGCGGCGGCCAGGGCGGCGAACTCCTCGTCGTTCAGCTCGTCGATCGCGATGCCGCGCGTCGCCGACATCGCAGCCCGCGCCTCATCGGCCATCCCGGCGGACGCGAGCACGGCCGGAAGCATCAGCCTGGCCGACGCGGTGACGGGGGAGTCGGGGTGCGAGGCGATGATCGATCGAAGGGTCTCGATCGTCTGCTCGGGGCGCCCGAGCTCCCGGCTCACCTCGGCGCGCTGAAGCCGAAGATAGGGAGCGATCACCGGATTGGTGTCGGCCGCCTGTCCGAACGCATCCGCAGCCTCCTCGAGCCGCCCCGCTTCGCGGAGGAAAATTGCCAGACTGGCGATGGCGCGCCGCCTGGTTTCCTCCTCCTCGGAGAGCGCAAGCCGCCGCAGTGAGGCTTCGTAGCTCTCCTCGGTTGCCGCCTCCTCGGCCTGCTCGACCGTTTCCGGCGCCGCGCCCGGCTCGTTCGGCAACGCCGTTCCACCGCAGGCCGGGGCGATCGAGAGAAGGGAAAGGGCGAGAAGGACAAGGGGGATTCTGGTCAAAGGGATCACGCCACACTCCGCACGAGGGTCTCGTCGGGGCCTTCCGAAAATCCGAGATGGAGGAAGGCCTCGTCTGCGCTCCCCCCTTTGCGAACTACGAGCCGGGTCAGATCCATCTTTGCGGCCAGAGAGGCCAGCTCGCTCACCATCGCTCGTCCCACGCGCTTTTTCCTCAGATTCCGCGCGACCCAGATCGAGCGAATTTCCATGAATGGTGGACTTGGCTCGAACGCGAGGTGGGCGGCGATCTCGCCGACCAGAAAACCGATGAGTCCGGTGCTGTCCGGCGGAACTGGTTCATTCTCAGAGAGATAGAACTGCTCCAGGCGAGGGTGGTCGGCGCTGGTGAGCGGGCGGATAAAGAGTCGCTGGCCTTTCATCGATTCGCCTCCGAAGGGAGTGGACAGTGCCTCGCACAACAGGGAATAACTCTTTGAATTCCTTGACAATCCGCCCCTAAACCGTAAACTGACGACCAGGCCCGCCCGACTTATTTAAAATTGAAACCCAGGAGTCGTAATCCCGCATGGACGCCCAACAGGCAATACAACAGTTTCTGCGCCACGGTCAGGACGAGCGCAATCTGTCCGACCGCACTCTGCGGGCGTACGAATCCGATCTGAGCCAGTTCCGGGACCACGTCAACATCAACGACGTCACCGCGATCACCTCGGATGACCTCGAGAACTATGTGATGGTCCTCGGTGAGGGAACGTATCGTGACACCTCGATACGGCGGAAAGTGGCGGCCATCAAGGTGTTTTTCCGCTATCTCGAGGACTCGGGGACGGTCGAGGAATCCCCGGCGCGGCGGCTGAGAATCAAGCAGCCGACCGAGGCTCGGGTGCCGAACGTGCTGACCGTGCGGGAATTGAAGGCGCTGCTGGCCGCTCCGAAGAGCCATATCGCCGAGCTTGCCGAGCAGAAGGACGCGAGCCCGGGAGCCAGGAACCGTTATTTCTGCGCCGTGCGGGACGACCTGATCATCGAGCTTCTCTTTTCGACCGGAATCCGGATCGGGGAACTGGTCGCGCTCGACCTCGGCGACGTGCAGGCGGAGGAGCGGAGGTTGAAGGTCACCGGGCGGGGCACCCGGGGGCGCGAAGTCGAAATCCCGGCCGAGGCCGTTGCCGACGCGATGGAGGTTTACCTCGGATTGAGGGGAGCGCGGGAAAGCGGCACGGGCGCCCTCTTCATCGGGCGCTCCGGCACCCGCCTGACGATTTACTCGATCGAGAACATCTTCAAGAAGTACGTTCGCCATGCCGAGATCAAGCGCCACGTCACCCCGCACGCTCTGCGGCACACGATGGCGTCGATGATGATCTCGGGAGGGGCTGACATCCGGGCGGTTCAGGAGATGCTGGGTCACGCTTCGATCCTCTCGACGCAGGTTTACACCAGGCTCACGGT
>JBHEOL010000217.1:0-6501 GCA_046261635.1 Thermoanaerobaculia bacterium
GGCGGAGGAAAAGATCCTCCGCCACCTTACGCGTCGCTTCTCTTTTTCTTCTTGTCGCGTTTCACGTGGACGAGCTTCTCGACCTCGGCGACGACCTGGCCGTCGTCATCGACGACCTTCGCGACGAACACCGGCTCCGCCTTTCCGTCCTTCAAGGCGGCGTCTCGAATCTGCTCGATCTCCTCGGGAGTGATCTCGAAGCGGGCGCGCACGGTCCCCCGCCCGGGGCGGCGGAAGCGAACCACGCCGGATTTGTCCCAGACGATGAAGCGCGGACCGAGGCGCTCCATCAGGATCAGCATGTAGAAGGGGTCGCACATCGAGTAGAGCGACCCGCCGTACTGGGTGCCTACGTAATTGCGGTTCCACCAGCGGAGTTTCAGCTCGACCTCGACCACTCCGCCGGCCATGTCGAGCTTCCGGATGCGGATTCCAGAACCGAGGTAGGGAGGCCATAAGTTGATGAAGCGGAAGACGAACCATTTGCGCAACGAGCGCAGTCGGCGGCGGAGCGCCCGGCGGACATCCATGCCGCCATTCTAGACGCCCTACGGCCCCAAACCCCTCGACCCGACCCGTGTCCCGTACAATACGGGACTGCATGGAGCCGGGTGGGAAAGCGCCACTCCTTTCGGTCATCGTCCCCTGCTACAACGAACGCGCGACCGTCGCCGAGCTTCTCCGGCACGTCCGCAGGGTGCCGATCGACAAGGAGATCATCGTCGTCGACGACCAGTCGCGCGACGGCTCACGCGACATCGTTGCGGGGCTCGCAGCGAAGTGGCCCGAGATTCGGCACGTCATCCAGCCGGTCAACATGGGAAAAGGAGCCGCGCTCCGCCGCGGAATCGAGCTGGCCCGTGGCGATCTGGTCCTCATCCAGGACGCGGATCTCGAGTACGATCCCGACGACTACCCTCGCCTCATCCAGCCGATTCTCGACGGGCATGCCGACGTCGTCTTCGGCTCTCGTTTCGAGGGATATCCCCGCCGCGTGATGATGTACTGGCACACGGTTGGAAACCGCTTCCTCACCTTTCTCTCCAACGCGACCACGAACCTCGACCTGACCGACATGGAGACCTGCTACAAAGTCTTCCGGCGCGAGGTCATCCAGTCGATCCGCCTCGAGTCGAACCGTTTCGGGTTCGAGCCGGAGGTGACCGCGAAGCTCGCCAAACGCGGCTACCGGATTTTCGAGGTCCCGATCGCCTACTACGGCCGCGACTACTGGGAAGGGAAGAAGATCAACTGGAAGGACGGCGTGTCGGCCGTCTGGACCATTCTCCGCTACGGGCTGTTCGACGATCCCGCGAGCGAGCCGCACACGTACACCACGCTGCGCCGCATGGAGCGGCTCCTCAACTACAACCGCTGGATCTGGGACAGGGTCAAGGACCATGTCGGAGAGAGAGTGCTCGAAATCGGCGCGGGAACCGGATCGCTGACGCGGTTTCTCTACGGACGGGAGCTCGTGGTCGCGACCGAGAAGGAGAAGCCCTATCTCGACCGGCTCACCAACGCCTTCCGCCGCCGGCCCGGCGTCGAGATCCAAACGCTCGACCTCGACCTGGAAACCGATCTCTCCCGCCTTCGCGAACGGCGGTTCGACACGGTCACCCTCGTGAACGTCCTCGAGCACATCGACGACGACGAGGGGGCCCTTCGAAAGGTTGCGTCGGTTCTCTCGCCGGGAGGGACGGTCATCGTCTACGTCCCGGCCGGATCGAGCCTGTTCGGGCCGCTCGACCACGGCGTGGGACACAAGCGCCGCTACGACCGGCCGCAGCTCGAGACGATGCTCGACGCCGCCGGATTCGACCTGCTGGACTCCGGCTGGCAGAATCGCGCGGGGAAATTCGGGTGGTGGCTGAACTCCTCGATCCTGCGCCGAAAGGAGCTGCCCCCGGCCCAGTCGCGGATGTTCGACCGGTTCGTGCCACTTTTCCGCCGCCTGGAGGGAAAGCGGCCCGGCAGCGGCCTCAGTCTTTACGCGATCGGAAGGAAACGATGACCGAGAGAGCCGCAATTCTCATGGCCGGGGGCGCGGGAACGCGGCTCTGGCCTCTGTCCACCGAGGAAAATCCGAAGCAGTTCCTCGAGCTCTTCGCAGGCAGCTCGCTTCTGCAGCTCGCGTGGAACCGGATGCGGAAGTTCCTCTCGCCATCCCGCATCTTCGTCTCCACCAACGAGCGTTACCGCGCGAAGGTCTCCTCGCAGCTGCGCGAGATTCCGGAAGAGAACATTCTGGTCGAGCCCGCGCGGCGCAATACGGCGCCCGCGATCGCAATCTGCTGCCGCGAGGTCGCGCGCCTCATGGGGCACGATCCAATCATCGGGATCTTCCCCGCCGACCAGCACATCGGTGACGAAGCGGCCTTCCTCGCCTCCATCGAGACCGCCTACGAGTTCGCCGCCGACCAGCCGTGGCTCGTGACCCTCGGGATCGACCCGGACCACCCGAACACCGGGTTCGGTTACCTCGAGCTCGGCGAGGAGCTCGCACCCGGCGTCATCCGCCTGCAGAGGTTCGTCGAGAAACCGTCGATCGCGCGCGCCGAGGAGTTTCTGCGCGCGGGCAACTTCGTATGGAACGCCGGGATGTTCGTCTGGAGACAGAGCACGTTCGCCGCGACCCTCGCGGCAACGGCTCAAGAGATCGACGAGATCGCCGGGCGGTGGGATCCGGCGCTCCCTCCCCGCGCGCGGCGGGAGATCTACGAGTCGATGCCAGCGATCTCGATCGACTTCGCGGTGATGGAAAAGGCGGCGAACGTGGCGACGGTTCGCTCGGCCTGCGGGTGGTCGGACGTCGGCTCGTGGAAAGCAGTCGCCGCGCTCGTCCCGCAGGCGGAGGCGCCCGAGATTCATCTCGAGGAATCGGACCGCGTCCTGGTCCGGAGTGACGGGCTTCGTCCCGTCGTCGTCATCGGAATGAGAAACGTGGCCGTCATCGACGCTCCCGAGGGACTGCTGGTCCTCGACCTCGACCGCTCGGAGTCGCTGTCGAAGATCGTCAAACGGCTTTGAGGCAACGAAGATGATTTTCGACGTCCACATCCACGTTCAGCCATGGGAAATGCTCAAGGCCGACGTACTCGCCATGCTCGAGAAAACCATGGCGGGGCACGTGCGGGACACTCTCGCCTCCCCCGACAACCTGCTGCGATGGATGGATTCCGAGGGGATCGACCGCGCTTGCCTCATCAACTATGTCTCGCCCGACGTCATGGGATTCGGCAAAGCGAGCAATGACTGGGTCGCCCGCTTCACCGCGGGGCACCGCGACCGGATGCTCCCCGTCGGATCCGTCCATCCCGGCGTGACTCCCGACGTCGCCGCCGAATCGAATCGGATTCTCGACCTCGGCATCCGGCTCGTCAAAGTCCATCCGCCCCATCAGGTCGTCGCCGCCAATGCCTACCGCCATGGACTCGAAGAGCAGGCCGACCTTTACCGGATCTGCCAGGAGCGCGGGGTCCCCGTCATGTTTCACACCGGCACCTCGGTTTTCCCGAGAGCGCGGAACGTCCACGCCGACCCGATGCCAATCGACGATGTCGCGATCGACTTTCCCCGGCTGACGATCATCCTGGCTCATTCAGGGCGGCCACTCCACGGGGATACCGCATTTTTTCTCGCCCGCCGCCACGCGAATGTCCATCTCGAGATCTCGGGAATCCCGCCGAAATCGCTCCTCGAGTACGTCCCGAAGCTTCCCACCATGACCCGAAAGGTGTTGTGGGGGACCGACTGGCCGTCGCCGGGCGTGAGCTCCCCCCGAGCCAACGTCGAAGCGTTTCGCACCCTCGGTCTCGGCGAAGCCGCCGAACGACAGATCCTCTGGGAGAACGCGGCGGAGCTTTTCGGGGAATGAAAAAAGGCCGCACCCCTGGACGAGGGACTAGGGGCTAGGGGCTGGGGACTAGGGAAGGCAGAAGGCAGAAGCCAGAAGTAAAAGCAAGACCACAGCGCTTTTTGGCGTTGCCTTTACTTCTGCCTTCTGACTTCTGACTTCTGACTCCTGCCTAGCCCCTCCTCACCTCATCTCGAAGACGACCGAAACGGTGAACGTGAGTTCCTGCTGTCCCTGTTCGACCGGGACGCTCGAGTCCATCTGCTTCGCTTCCGAGGCCATTGCCATTCTGCCGTACATTGGCGGAAGGGAAACCGGGGGAGCTCCACCCTCGGTGATCGCGACCGCTCGTCCGACCATGCGGCCGGCAGCGCCCGCCAGCGTCTCGGCTTTGGCGCGGGCATCCGCGAAGGCTTTTCGAAGCCCTTCCGCGCGCGCGCGCGTCTCGTCCGCGACGAAGAAGCTGAGGCCCGAGGCCTGGTTCACACCGGCGTTCACCGCAGCCTGCAGAAGGCGGCCGGAATCGGTGGTCGCTTCACGCGTGACCGTCACGCTGTTGGTCACCTGGTAGCCGATGATTCTCGGCCGGCGGTTGTCGACGTACTCGAACTGCGGATGAATCGAGAAGTTCGAGGTCTGAATTTCTTCCGATTTGGCGCCGGCTTTCCTCAGCGCGTCGATGACGGCTTTGATCTTCTGGTTGTTCTGCTCGAGAGCTTCCGAGGGGGTGGCCGCCATCGTCTCGACTCCGACGTTGAAACGGACGCGGTCAGGGGTCAGCTTCACCCGTCCCTCCCCCGCCACACTGATCATCTCCATCGGAGCTTCCTGGCGTGGGGGCGTGCCGGCCGGGGTCTGTGCCAGCGCCGGTATTGCGATTGCCGCGATCACCGCGGCCATTGTCAATTTCTTCATCATTTCCTCCTGCCGCGGTCCTCGGGACCGGGCTCAATCGCAGCAGATACAACTTTCCTGCCGACAACGGGTTCGATCCCGCCCTTTTCACTTAGACACCCCTCAGGCGGGAAAGGAAACCCCGTGGCGGAGGATCCCTTCCTCCGCAAGCCGTCACCCCCGCATCCACTCGCTCAGAAGCGAGTGGAAATGGTGGACGCCGTTTTCCCGCCGGACGGAGTAGCGCCCCTGGTCGTACGTACGCGAACGGAGGCCTCTCTGCACGGCCTCGCAGATCGCGATGTCCTCGATCTGAATCTCGTCGCTGTAGCTGACCGTCTCTTCGACGGTTTTCCGAACGCCCGGGGCCTCCGGGTCGGCAAAGAACCATTCAAAGAGGGTCAGGGTCCGCCCGGCGCCGAGCGGAAGGATCAGGTTGGTCGAGAAATTGTCCGGATAGACGTTGAGCATGAGGTTGGGGAAGAGCCAGTAGTACTCGGCCTCGTTGTTTTTTCCGGTGGGGTCGGGGCGGAGGCGGATCGTGCGGCGGATCGGCGAGTGCTGAATGGAAAACCACCGCGCGGTCTCGGTGCGGTAGTTGGCGTAATCGAGCTCGGCGTGGAGCGAGGGGTGGACGATCGGGATGTGATATCCCTCGAGATAGTTGTCGACGTAGACCTTCCAGTTGCACTCGAGCGTCCACTCCTTCCTGTGGGCGCGCCGGTAACCGCCGAGCGATCGATGCGAAAGCCGGCGGGCGAGCTCGCCGACGAACGTGTCGAACGGCGGGCCGGCGGGATCGACGCGGACGAACAGCAGAGAGCCCCACTGCTCGACATCGAACGTGGGAAGTGGATGGTCCTCCTTGCGGAACTCCTCGACTCCGTCGAACTCCGGCATCGCGAGAAGGCGGCCGTCGAGCCCGTAGCTCCATCCGTGATAGCCGCACTGAAAAGACATCCGCTTCCCGCATCCGCTGGCAACGGGACCTGCGCGGTGCCGGCACACGTTGGAGAGGGCGCGGATCTTTCCGTCGCGGCCGCGCGCCACGACCACCGGCTCCCCGGAGACCTCGGTGGTGAAGAACATCCCCGGCTCGGCCACGTCCTGCTCGACGCCGGCAAATTGCCAGGAAGGGGCGAACACGTTTCGGTACTCCGCTTCGAGGATGGAGGGATCGAAATACCAAGCCGACGGGATCGTCTTGGCGCGCTCGAGACGCGGGTCGATCAGCATGAAAGCGATGATATCGCGCTACGAGGAGTGGAGGAAAAAAGCCAAGTCAGAAGGCAGAAGGCAGAAGGCAGAAGTAAAATCAAGATCAGGATCAACGACGTCTGATGGCCGGCGACCCCGCGGGATCAAGCTTCCGTACGCCCTTGTTTCTGACTTTACTTCTGCCTTCTGCCTTCTGACTTCTGACTTCTGCCTTCTCTCCTGACTGCTGACTTCTGCCATAAACTCCCCCTGCCCATGAAGGTCCGCCGCTACACCATCAAACCGCCGGAGGCCCGGAGAAACTATCGCGTCCGCTACGAGGACGAGCTCAACCCGCAGCAGCTCGAGGTCGTGATGGCCGGCGACGGGCCGATTCTGGTCATCGCCGGTGCCGGAAGCGGTAAGACGCGAACCCTCACCTACCGCGTCTCGCGCCTCATCGAGGACGGGGTCGAGCCGTCCGACATCCTCCTGCTGACGTTCACCAACAAGGCGGCGCGCGAGATGCTCGACCGGGTCGGCGACCTCGCGAC
>JBHEOL010000229.1:0-5783 GCA_046261635.1 Thermoanaerobaculia bacterium
AGATTGCCGCCGACGACCCGCTTGGCCCTCTGTCCGGCCTCGAAGACGAAACCGTCGCGGACGGCGCCATTGATGACGCCGAGCGTCTGGAGGTCGACGGTCGAGGGATAGTTCCGCGCGAACTCCTGGAGAGTCATCCTCCGCGGCACCTTCACGATATCGACCCTTTTCGGTTCGACGTTGATGTAGCGCGGGTTGGTCTCCGGCTGCACGCTCGAAACGGCGCCACCGATGGTGTTGGCCATCGCGTTCCACCGGTTCGCGCTCGTGTATCCGATCAGCTGAAGAACGGTTCCACCTATCTGAGGGAAGCCCGCAACGCCCTGAAGCACGTTGCCGTCCTGCATCTGCGCGGTCCGGAACGTATAGACGTTCTGCTGAACCTGCTGGCCGGCCTGCAGCCCCTGCTGGCTGAAGAAGGCGCGGGCGGCCGCATCCGGGGTTTGTGCCTGCGCATGGGTCATGATGACCACCGCATCCTGATTCGGGCTGACACCGATGACGGCCTGACGGGTATTCTGAATTTTCCATCCCTGCGGGAACTGCATCCGGAACCGCATCTCCGGGTGATAGAAGGTCGACCCGATCGTGTACCCCTCGCGCGGATTCGTTCCGAACATCATGCCGTCGAGCCGGGCGAGGTATGCGTCACGGTTGATCACGCCCGAGGGATTGCCGGCCTCGGCGATGGCTCCGCGGATCGTGGCGGCACGATTCCCCGGATCGGGATGCGTGGAAGCCCATTCCGGAATCGCGCGTCCGCCCTCGTTTCTGGAGATCTGGTCGAGGACGTCGAACACGGGAGGCATCTGGTTGGGGTCGTACCCCTCCGCGATCATGTAACGGAGCCCGAGATCGTCGGCCTGCCGCTCGTCATCACGGCCGAACTTCATGAACATCAATTGAAGTCCGGCATTGGCGAGATCGCCGTACTGGGCCGCCTCCGGGCTGAGGATCATCGCGATGCCGAGTCCCAGACCGGCGAGCTGCTGCTTGCTGATCTGTTCGACGGAATGGCGCGCGGTGATGTGGCCGATCTCGTGGCCGAGCACCGATGCCATCTCGGCTTCGTTGTTGAAGTGGGAGAGAATCCCGCGGGTGAGAAAGACGGGCCCTCCCGGAAGGGCGAAGGCGTTGATCATCGGGTCATCCACGACCGCGAAAGACCAGGGGAGATCGGGTCGCTCCGAGTCGGCCGCGAGCTTCTGGCCGACCTGATTGACGTAATTCTGGAGTGCCTGGTCCTGAACCAGGCCCATTTCCTTCGCCACCTGCTGGGCGGCCTGTTGCCCCATCTGAATTTCCTGAGCCTCGGTGATCATCGCGAGCTGGCGCTTACCCGTTACAGGATTCGTCGCGCAGGCGAGCGTGAGCAGAATGACCGGCATGAGTGCTGCCAGCGAAAAGCGCTTCATAAAGTCCTCCTCGATTCAAGGGTTGGCATTTCAAACGCAATGCCGGAGGAGGTGAAAAGGAGGCCTTCCCCCTCCTTTTCTCATAGAATCAGGAAAGAAATCCTCCCCGAGGTGTCCAAATGGCCCGAAGAAAGCTCCCCTGGCTCATCGCCCTGCTCGCCCTTCTCGGCTTCGCGGCCGTGACGGCTCTCAACGTCGCGACGCAAAAACGCCGCGATCACCTCGATTAGACCTCCCCCTCCGGGGGGAGCTCGGGCTGGACCAGGAGCCGGTCGATGCGCCTGCCGTCCATGTCGAGGATCTCGAACCGGTGGCCCGATGCCACGATCACGTCGCCGAGCTCCGGGGCCTTGGCGAGGCGCTCGGTGACGTAGCCCGCGACCGTCTGGAAGACGCCTTCTTTCTGCCGCTCGAACAGCTCGATTCCGAGAGCGATCCTGAGCTCGTCGAGGTCGAGCGCCGCATCGACCGACCACGATCCGTCCTCACGCAGAAAGATCGACGGCTCCTCGGCGTCTCCGATCTCCGGCAACTCACCGACCAGACCCTCGAGGATGTCGGTCGGCGTGACGATCCCGTCCACACCGCCGTACTCGTCGATCACGATGGCCACGTGGTTCCGCGTCTGGCGGAACGTTTCGAGAAGCTTGTAGACGGACGTGTTTCGCGGAATGAAGAGAGGCTCCTGGATGGCCGCGGTCAGGCTCGCCATGTCGGGCGCCGAGAGAATCTCCCGGGCGGTGACGACTCCCTCGACCTGATCGATCCGCTCCCGCGCAACCGGAAAGCGGCTGTGCGGCAGGGCCGCCGCCTTCTCCCGCAACGAGTCGAGAGGTTGGGTCAGGTCGAGCCAGTTCACTTCGATGCGCGGCGTCATCAGCGCGCGAACCGAACGGTCACTCAGCCGGAACACCCTCTCGACGATGATCTGCTCCTCCCGCTCGATCGCTCCCGCTTCGCTCCCCTGCCGGAGCATCAGGCGCAACTCCTCCTCGGTGACGCTCGGCTCATTCGACTTCCGGGCGCGCAGAAGAAACAGCACGGCGCGCGTCGAGCCGCTGAGCACTGCCACGGCGGGCGCTCCGATGTGGGAGAGCTTTTGCATGAAGGGCGCGACCATCGAGGCGACGCGCTCCGGCGCGTTCAGCGCCAGCCGCTTGGGGACGAGCTCGCCGAGCACCAGCGTCAGGTAGGTGATCACGATGACCACGATGCCGACGCCGAGAGCCTCGCTGTAGGGAGCCAGCAGGGGAAAAGTCTCGAGATGATCGTCGATCTGCTTCGCGATCGTCGCCCCTCCGAAGGCCCCGGCAAAAATACCGATCGCGGTGATTCCAATCTGGATCGTGGAGAGGAAGCGGTCGGGATTGGCCGACAGCCGCAGCGCCGTCCGCGCCCCACGGCTCCCCCCACGCGCGAGCCGCTCCAGGCGCGCGCGCCGCGACGAAACGACCGCGATCTCGCTCATCGCGAAAACACCATTCGCCAGGATCAGGACCAGGATCAGCCCCACCTCGGAAAGCATCAGCTGAAGCATCGAGAGCCTCCGCGAGGAATCCTACGGGAAAAAGAGCCTGAGGAGACTCTACAATCGGTAGAGAAGGGGCCAGGGGCCAGGGCCAGGGAAAAGCAAAGTCAGAAGGCAGAAGGCAGAAGTAAAGGCAAAAACAAAGACAGGCTGAAACCACGGTGCTGCCCGTCAGCCTGAGAGGGCGCGGGGAGCCCGTGCGACCGCCGTTCCCATTCAGCCACTCCCTCAGAATGAACGGACTGGGGTGCCGTTGCTTTGACTTCTGCCTTCTGCCTTCTGCCTTCTGCCTTTTTTCCCTGGTCCCTAGCCCCTGGCCCCTGCTGCTAAACTCCATTCCGATGCGGATCGACTGGGATGAGAGGCGGATCGCCTGCTCGGTGGGCGATCTCGTGTCCGATCCCGCGCACCGGAAGATCGGCGCCAGCCGAGGGGAGTCGTTCCGGCGGATGTGGCTCGGGCAGGAGATCCACACCCGAAGGGCGACCGATCGAGCCGGCGAAGACCCGTTCTACCGGGCCGAGGTCCATGTCACCCACGAGGTGGAGCTCGAGGGATGGAGGGTGAAGATCTCGGGCCGGATCGATGGCCTGTCGGTCGATCCCGAGCGGCAGATCGTCGTCGTGGAAGAGGTCAAGTCGCTCCATTTCGACCTCGAGCTCGAGGCCCTCCTCCGATCCGAGAGGCTCCAGCGCCACCTGTTCCAGCTGATGCTCTACTCCTTCTTCCTGCTGAGCGAGAAGGGGGAGGAGTACGCCGGCTGGGAGTTCCGCCCGCAGCTCGTACTGATCGACCTGGTCACCGGCGACGCGAAGGTGATCGATGCGCCGTTCGTCGCCGAGGATGTCGAGGAGGCCCTCACATCCGCCGCCTCGGCGCTCGTCCTGCAGCTCGAGACCGACCGCGCGCTCCGCATCGCCAAGCGGTCGTTCGCCGACGGGCTCGCCTTCCCCTTCGACGCGCTGCGCCCGTTCCAGCAGGAAATGATCGATGCCGTCGCGCTGGCGGTTCGCCAGAAAGAGTCGCTGCTGATCTCCGCGCCGACCGGAGTCGGAAAGACGATCGGCGCGATCTACCCCGCCCTGCGCGAGTCGCTCCGCCGCGGCAAGAAGCTCTTCTACCTCACACCGAAAGTCCTCCAGCAGGAGATGGCGGTCGACGCCCTCCGGATGATGAACGACGGCTCGTTCCGCACCCTCCGCCTGCGCGCGAAACAGAAGATGTGCGCCCACACGGAAGTCATCTGCCACGAGGACTTCTGCCCCTTCGCCGCGCGCTATCCGGACAAGATGGAGAAGAGCGGGCTCAAGGACCGGATCGTCACCGACCTCTCCTACTTCGACCCGGACGTCGTCTTCGAGATGGCGCGGAGCGAGGAAGTCTGTCCGTTCGAGGTGTCGCTCGAGCTGCTCGAGGACGCGGACGTCATCGTCGGCGACTACAACTACGTCTTCGACCCTTACATCGGGCTCAAGACCTGGAGCGAGGACGGCGACTGGTCCGACACGGTGTTGATCATCGACGAGGCGCACAACCTGGTCGACCGCGCGCGCGGCTACTACTCCCCCGAGCTCGCGACGAAGGACCTGGAGCGCCTCGCCGCCCATCTCAACTCCCGTCCCGGCTTTCCGATCGACGGCTGGGAAGACCTCCTCGAGGAGCTTCGCGCCCACCTCGAGGATCTCGGCGCCGTTCTCGAAGGAGGGCTGCAGCAGGCGCTGTGCGAGCCCTCGCGACGGCTCTTCCACGGCCAGCGCGCCGACTGGGAGAGAATCCTGCTCCGCTACATGGGATGGAAGATTCAGCACCGGCTCGCCGAAGAGGAAGACCCGTTCATCGATTTCTACTTTCGCCTCGTCAAGCTCGCGAACCTCGTCGGGGAGGATGGGGACGAGTTCGCCCGCATCATCGAGCGGACGTCCGACGGGCTGAAGTTGAAGGTCTTCTGCAAGAACCCGGCGCGGTTCCTCGCCCCGATCTTGGAATCGGCGCACGCGGTCATCGCCATCTCGGCGACCCTGCAGCCCTTCGACTTCTACCGCCAGATCCTCGGGTTTCCCTCGGAGACCACGGTGGAGCTCGCGCTCCCCTCCCCCTTTCCGAAGGAAAACCGGAAGATTCTCGTCCTTCCGGAGTTCGACACGACCTACAAGTCGCGCGGACAGCACTACGGGACGATTGCCGAGACGGTCGCGGCGATGGCGATGGCGAGCAGCGGGAACTATCTGACGCTCTTCCCGAGCTACGCGTTCCTCCGCGAGGTGGCGGACCGGATGCCGACGATCCGGAAGGAGACGCTCGTGCAGCGCTCGGACATGACCGACTGGGAGCGGCGGCGGCTTCTCGAGACGCTGCGCGCACCGTCGGAGGAGGGCGCCCTGGTGCTTGCGGTTTCGGGCGGGATGTACGCCGAGGGGATCGATTACCAGGGGGAGATGCTCTCGGGAGTGTTCGTGGTCGGGCCGGCGCTGCCGACCGTCTCCTTCGAACAAGAGCTGCTCAAGCAGTACTTCGACCAGGAGTACGGCGCCGGGTTCGAATACGCGTACCTCATCCCCGGGATGACGCGTGTGATCCAGAGCGCGGGTCGGGTGATCCGGAGCGAGACCGACATCGGCGTGATCGCGCTCCTGTGCAAGCGCTTCACGCAGCCGCAGTACACGCGTTTCTTTCCCCATGAATGGTTCGAATCGTCCCCGCGCGAGCTCGTGTCGAAAAAACCCGTCGAGGCGATCCGCGACTTCTTCGAAGAGCGGCGGACCGGGCAGTTGCGGCTTCTGGGGTAGGGCGGCGGGGGGAGAGACGGATAGGACGCATAGGACCTATAGGACGTATAGGAC
>JBHEOL010000232.1:0-4775 GCA_046261635.1 Thermoanaerobaculia bacterium
ATACACCGGGGTACCGGCAACTGGCCGAGCGCCTCGAGACTGAGCGGGAGGAGCTGCGTCGCGTTCTCGCGCTCCGGCATCACTCCTCGACGCTCGCAGCGCGGTGAGGTCCGGCTGGCCGGAGAACACCTCCGACCAGCCGGGAAGATCGCTACTCGATGTCGCTCCGCGTCACCAGGTGCAGCGTGCTGCTGCCGCCTACGTTCGATGGAGCCGACCCGTAAACCACCGCGCTGCCCGACTGCACGAGAATCGTGATCGCTTCTCCATCGGTCAGAGCTCCACCGACCATCGCGGTAGCAGGCATCTGAACGAAGTAGTCGGGCGGGAAGCTGTGGTCCTGGCTTCGGAGGATGTTGCCGGCAGCGTCGGTCAGATGCACCGTCATCGTGACCCCCGCCTGCAGGGTGCGGACTCCGATGTTGAGGCGCGAGCGCGTCAGGTCCGGTACCGAGATGGCTCCGGCGGTGCCGCGGACGAGCACGTTCTCCTCACCGGCCTCGGGGACGACCACGGATTGCCCGTTGTCGATCCGGACGCTGACGGCAGGTTTCGCGCCGGTTTCCGGATGGATCTCGAGCGATCCCACGCCCGATACGCCGAGCTCGGCGACCAGGTTCGCGAACGTGCGGCTCTCGAAGGGCGCGAGCGTGTAGGTGAGCCGCGGATCCGAGAGCGAGGGTTGCGTTTCCGCCGGACGGAACACGATCGATCCGGTGGCCGTCTCGCCGCTCGGATTCGTCAGCCGCGCCCACGTGCGGAAGCTCATTCCGAACGGCCCCGTCACCGATCCCGCGACGGGAATGAGTGACGCGCGGCGGCGGGTCGTCTCGTACATATCGACGTTTCCCGCACCACCGGGACGCGACGAGAAGAAGACCATCTCGAGCCCGTCTGCCGTGATCGACGAGCGCTGTTCGGCGTCGGGTGAGTTGACCTTCATGCCGACGTTCACGGGCGTCGACCATGGATCATCGATCGATCCGCGGTTCGAGACCCAGATGTCGTTGCCTCCCATTCCGCCCGGCCGGTTCGAGGTGAGAAACATCTCGAGACCGTCACCACGCACGACCGGAAACACCTCGCCGGCCGCTGTGCTGACCTCCGCGACCAGCATCGGAGTGGAGAACGTGCCGTCGTCCTGCTGCGTGGACGTGTAGATGTCACTGCCGCCCGAGCCGCCGGGACGGTCGGAGGTGAAGAACAGAACGAGCGCGCCCGACTCGGGGTGTTCGAACCCCCATGGGCCGAACTCGTCGGAGGCTGAGCTGATCTCCGCGATCCGCTGCGGCGGTCCCCATCCGAGATCGTCGTGCGGGTTGCTGCGGTACGAGATGTAGAAATCGCCCATCCCGAGTCCTCCTTCGCGATTGCTCACGAAGATGAAACGCAATCCATCGGGAGTGACCCATGGGCAGAAGTCGTTCGCCGGGGTGTTGATCGTGGCGCCGAGGTTGACCGGAGCTCCCCACGATCCATCGGCGGTGCGACGGGCAACGTAGAGATCGAGGCCCCCTGCGGTTCCGGGGCGGGTGGATGCGAAGTAAAGACTGGACCCAGTCTTTGTGTGGGCCGGTCAGGCATCGGCCGCGCTGCTGTTGAGCGCGGTCAGGTTCACGGGTGTGGACCACTCGGTAAAGATCTGCGCGCTGCCGGCGGGGGCAAAGCCCGTGAGCAGCGTGACGGCGAGCGTCAGCACGCCGCGCGGTGAAGAGTTGATCATCATGATGTCTCCTTTCGTATTGGGAAGGGGAGGAGGACCGAACCCGCAGACACGGGTGGTATCCTCTCCATCCTCCTGTACGGCTTGCTTTATAGGTTGGGTCCCCGGCGGGAGTCCTGAAGGAAGTCTGAAAGTTCCGAAAGAACGTGGGAAGCCCAATGCCCCGACCCCCTGTCCGCACGAGGTACGTATTCGGCGAGCACTGTCTCGATCTCGGCGCTGGCGAGCTGCGCCGGGGATCCATTCCCGTTCATCTCACCCCCACCAACTTTGAGCTGCTGCGCTGTCTGGTCTCGAGGCCGGGCGAGCTTCTGGCGAAGGAGCGGCTGCTCGAGGAGGTGTGGCTGGGGGCGAGTGTGGGAGAGGGGAGTCTGAGCCGCGCGATCGCCACCGTCCGGCAGGCGCTCGGCGACGCTTCGCGGAAGCCGCGCTACATCGCCACGGTCCCGAAGCGCGGCTATCGGTTCATTGCGCCGGTCGAGGAAGTCACCGGCGGGTCGGGCGGCGCGGTCCGGGGAGTGCTCATCCACTCCAGCGGGCGCTACACGGTGCGCACCGGAGAAACCGTTCTGGGACGCGATCTCGATTGCGAGATCGTGATCCTCGCGTCGACCGTCTCGCGGCGTCACGCGCGGATCATCACCTCCGGTACCACGACGCGGCTCGAGGACCTCGGCAGCCGAAACGGAACCTTCCTCGGAGAGGAGCGGATCGAAGGACCGCGTCCTCTCGCCAACGGTGACCAGATCCGCCTCGGTTCCGAAGAGCTCGCGTATCGAACCGAGCTCCTCGCCGAAACCGAGCCGCTGACCGACAGCTAGCCCCGGTGGCGGAGGATTCATCCTCCGTCCGGCGTGGTTCGAAGCGAACCCCCCAGGCCACGACAAACGAACATCGAAGCGAGAGCCACCCACTCGAACGTAGCGTTGAAACTGAACCGCCGGTTCGGCTGGTTGTAACAAAAATGAAGTGATGTGCCGCAGATGATGCC
Organism: Thermoanaerobaculia bacterium; assembly: GCA_046261635.1. GTDB lineage: Bacteria > Acidobacteriota > Thermoanaerobaculia > Gp7-AA8 > Gp7-AA8 > JBHEPS01. Next base: position 2,715 of record JBHEOL010000232.1, read on the forward strand.
CCGCCGCCCCGCCCCGCACCAGCCAGAATTGGTGTCATCCCGCGGATGTCATTCCGAGCGTAGCGCCTGCCCTGAGGAGCGACATTCGAAGCGGGAAACGGGGTGGCAGCTGACGTGGCTCCCGGCAGAGGAAAAGATCCTCTGCCACAGTGGCGGAGGATTCATCCTCCGCCCTCCGTGGTCCGAAGCGAAATCCCCCTCAGAACAGCGTTCCCACCCGCAGCAGGAAAGCTCCCAACGCGCCGATCAACAGCGCAATCGCGGCCAGCGCGAGCGCGTGGGAGCGTCGCAGCCAGGTCGCGAATGGGTGGAAAAACCGCCGCAGCGGACGGATGAGCAGCGCGACGAGTCCGGAGAGAACGAGCCACCACGCACCGAAGCTCGCGAGCACCCACCCGGCGTGAAGCCGGAACGACTCCGTGCGCGAAAGCACCTCGGCCCCGAATATCTTCTCGACTCCGCCTCCCCCGACCCCCCAGGCCATGAGCGGAACCGCGAGACCGCCGAACATCAGGATCACGGAGAAGACCGCGACGAACACGAGCGGCGGATACAGGAGCCACTTCCGCGCGTCGTCCGTGTCGGCGCGCAGGGTCGGCAGATCGAGTGCCGCACGGCTCACGAACCACGCGGCGAGAATCAGCAGCACGCCGACCCCGACCGGAACGAGAATGAGCCCGAAGACCGTCAGCGCGAACGAAAGATACGGAAGGCGCCACTCCTCCGGACCGAAAGCCACGCGGCGCCAGACGCGGCGCCATGCGGGGAGCTCTTCGTCGGGAACCCACTGCGTCGGATCTCCGAGGCGCGCGAGCACCTCGTCGAGCGTCGCGCGGGAGACCGGCGCATCCGCGTTGCGAAGCGCCGAGTCGATGTGGTCCCGGATATCGCGCTCCACTTCGCTCGGATCGACCGATGTGCCGGCCACGGCACGCCGGACCCCCGCGAGATAGACGTCGAGCCTGAGCCTCGCATCCGTTGAGAGCTGATTCATGTCCGCTCCTTCCGCAGCCGGTCGATGCCGGCCTGCAGCCGTTCCCAGTCGCCATTCATCCGCGAAAGCTGTTCCCGCCCTCGTTCGGTCAGGAGGTAGTACTTCCGCGCAGGCCCCTCGGGGGACTCCTCGATCGTCGTTTCCAGATACTCCTCGGCCTTGAGCCGATTGAGAATCGGGTAGATCGTCCCCTCGCTGATGACCAGCGAGTCGACGCTCGCGAGCCGTTTCACGATCTCGTACCCGTAGAGGCGCTCGCCGGCGAGCGCGTTCAGGATCGAAAGCTCGAGGACTCCCTTGCGAAGCTGCGTCGTCCAGTTGAGATGAAACGGCCCTGCCATGACTCCACTATGCAGCCATACAAGGTACCTGTCAAGAGACAGTAGTGTGACAACCCTGGTGTGGCCAGGGGCCAGCCACCCGTCTCTCCACGTTCAAGAAAAAAGAAGTCCAATAAAACGGGCAAATAATACAACAACTATTTTTCTAAACCATATTGAAGAAACGCAAGACCCCGCTAGATCGCATTACCAAGTAAATAAAAAATATTTTATCAAGACTATTTATCTTGCGTGCTCAAGCTCGCTTCTTTGACAGCTGCGTCAAATTATACAAGCCGTATTCTATTGATCTTCATGGATTTATGCCAGCGCTGCGGAGCCGCCAAGGCGCTTGACACGCACCCCCCCCGGCCCTATCCTGACCCTTCAATCCCGGTGCCCGATCCGACCCATAATGAGTCACGATAAATGATCACCTGCCACATCCCTCCCGACGATCCAGGCTTCATCCTCGAGGTCACCACAAGCCCGAGCCCGACATCACCACCCCCTCGATCGAAGAGCTCAACTGGATGTTCCCGCACGAAGTGGCGGAGGATTCATCCTCCGATTCGCGGTTCGAAGCGGAACCCCCAAGCCCCGACTAACGAACTTCGAAGCGACGGCGTGGCAGCGTGCATGAACCCGAGGCAGAGGAAAAGATTCTCTGCCACAGTGGCGGAGGATCCTTTCCTCCGCTCCTGCTTCGAAGCCCAACCCCCGAACCCCCGACGACCGGACTTCGCC
>JBHEOL010000220.1:0-15775 GCA_046261635.1 Thermoanaerobaculia bacterium
CGGGGTCGTCCCGATCGAGGAAGCCCGACAGAAGGCCGCTGAGAAGGAGCTCGATCTCGTCGAGATCGCCCCTCAGGCCAAGCCGCCGGTCTGCAAGATCATGGACTACGGCAAGTACCTGTTCCAGCAGAAGAAGAAGGCGGGCGAGGCGAAGAAGAAGCAGAAGGTCATCCTGGTCAAGGAAGTCCAGTTCCGCCCCCGGATCGACGAGCACGACTTCGACTTCAAGAGAAACAACGTCCTCCGCTTCCTCGAGGACGGAGCGAAAGTGAAAGCGATCGTCCGCTTCCGCGGCCGCGAGATGGCTCATCAGGAGCTCGGCCGGGCCGTGCTCGAGCGCCTCATCTCCGAGGTCAAGGAGCACGGCGCCCCGGAGACGAACTTCGACCTCCAGGGGAACCGGATGATCATCATCCTGGCGCCGGCGAAGTGAGAAAAGGGGCCAGGGACTAGGGGCCAGGGGCCAGGAGCCAGGAAGAGCAACGGCAACGGCCAGTGTTTGTTGTTGTCCTGATTCCTGGTTCCGAGGCCCTGATCCCTGAATCCCTGACTCTCCTGGCCCCTGGTCCCTGGCCCCTGGCCCCTGCTTTTCGGGAATTCACCTTCCGGTCGAGTGGTTCGGAAGCAGGCTGTTGAGGAAAACTACGTCATGCCAAAAATGAAAACGCACAGAGGCGCCGCGAAACGGTTCAAGAAGACGGGAACCGGAAAGCTCCGTCGGGGGAGCGCGTTCCATTCGCACATCCTGACGAAGAAGTCGCCCGGCCGTAAGTCTCGCCTGGCTGGAACCACCGAGGTTTCCAAGTCGAACGAGAAGACGGTCGGACGGATGATCCCGTACGTCTGATCCGGTCATGACCGGGCGGGCCGAGAGCCTGCCCATCCGCACGAGCGAGCCCGGGTGGCAATCACTTGCCTCCTGACCCGGCCGCTTCGAAGGAACGCAACGAGGAGGAACGATGGCAAGAGTCAAACGGGGATTCAAGCGGAAAAACCGCCGCGGGAAAATCCTCAAGTTAGCCAAGGGCTACTACGGAATGAAGTCGCGATCCCACCGGATCGCGAAGCAGGCGGTCGAGAAGTCTCTGGTGTACGCCTACACGGGCCGCAAGGACCGAAAGGGGCAGTTCCGGAAACTCTGGATCTCGCGAATCAATGCCGCCGCGCGCCAGAACGGGATCAGCTACTCCCAGCTCATGCATGGGCTGATGCTGGCCGGCTCCCCGCTCGACCGCAAGGTCCTGGCCGACATCGCCGTCCACGACGCCGCGGGTTTCACGGCGGTCGTCGAATCGGCGAAAACCGCACTGGACACCAAGCGCACCCAGGCCCAGGCCTGAGAGCGAATTTCAGCAACAGCGCAAAACGCGGACCCAAAAGGTCCGCGTTTTTTTTGAGGCGAGGGAAGGCGGGAACAAAGCCAGAAGCCAGAAGCCAGAAGAAAAGGCGAAGTTAGAAGGCAGAAGCCAGAAGAAAGGTCCAAGGCAAAGTCAGAGCTGCGAGATCGGGCGTTTCGGGTTTCCGGTTTTTCTTCTGGCTTCTGGCTTCTGGCTTCTGGCTTGGCTTTCTTCTGGTTTCTGGCTTTTTGCTAAACTCCCGCTCCGATGATCGAGAAGATCCGACAGACCGAAACCGAGTTCCGTTCGGCCCTTGATGCCGCCACGACTGCCGCTGCCGTCGACGAGGTGAGGGTGCGGTTTTTCGGGCGGAAGGGGGGCGCCGTTCACGCGCTTTTCGGCGAGCTCAAGAGCGTCCCGCCCGAGAAGAAGAAAGAGGTCGGCGAGGAGCTGAACCGGATGCGCGATGCGCTCGAGGCCGAGCTCCGCGCGAAGCTCGAGGCGCTCAAGGCCGAGGAGAGCTCGAGGAAAGAGAAGCGCTCGACGATCGATGTCACTCTGCCGGCGCGGATGCCGCGTATCGGGCACCTTCATCCCACGACCATCGTCCGCCGGGAGATCGAAGAGATCTTCCGCGAGATGGGGTATTCGGTCGAGCCGGGGCCGGAGATCGAGAGCGACTGGTACAACTTCGGGGCGCTCAACTTCACCCCCGAGCATCCGGCCCGCGACACCCAGGACACCTTTTACGTGGGCGAGGACCTGCTTCTCCGGACCCATACCTCGAACGTCCAGATCCGCTTCATGGAGACGCATGAGCCTCCGATCAAGGTGCTCGCGCCGGGGCGCGTGTTCCGCCGCGACGAGATCACGCTGCGCCGCTCGCCGATGTTCCATCAGATCGAAGGGCTGCTCGTCGACCGTGGCATTCACTTCGGCCATCTGAAGGGGACTCTCGAGCATTTCCTGCGGCAGATTTTCTCGCCCGACACGAAAGTGCGGTTCCGCCCGAGCTACTTCCCGTTCACCGAGCCGTCGGCCGAGGTCGATATCCAGTGCTCGTTCTGCGAGGGGGAAGGGTGCGGGACCTGTTCGCAGACCGGATGGATGGAGATCCTCGGCTGCGGCATGGTCCACCCGCAGGTGCTGCGCAACTGCCGGATCGACCCTGAGGAGTGGAGCGGCTTCGCCTTCGGGCTCGGGATCGACCGCGTCGCGATGCGGAAGTTCGGCATCCCGAACATCCGGGTCCTGTTCGAGAATGACCTGAGGGTTTTGGGGCAGTTCTGAGAGTGTGGCGGAGGATCTTTTCCTCCGCCTGGAGCCCCGAATCGGAGAAATGGCTCCTTGCCGGGGGGCGACGCGGCAGAGGAAAAGATCCTCTGCCACCGCCTACACCAGGTTGCGCAGCTCCTTGCCCGGTTTGAAGCGGATGGTGTTCCCGGGGGGGATGCGGACTTCGACGCCGGTTTTGGGGTTGCGTCCGATTCCTTTTTTCCGCTGCTTGACCTGGAACACGCCGAAGCCTCGGAGCTCGATTCGCTGCCCTTCCGCGAGGGCATGGCGAAGAGCCTCGATCACGGTGTCCACCGCCTGGGCGGCCTTGACCCGCGAAATATCGGTGGCCTCCGCGACTTTGTTGACGATGTCAGCCTTGATCATTTGCGTCCTCCCGAGGGATGGCGCGATTATAGGGAACCGAGGCGCGACGGTCAAACTAAACCGTTGAAATGAATGAATTTCCGCCCCGATCACGCTCGGTGGAGGGCGGGGGAGAGAAGATGAGCGACTCCGAGGGGAGGAACCGAGTCGATCTCTGGCTCAAACATGTCTGCCTTTTCCGTCACCGCTCGGAGGCGACCGACGCCTGCCGTGGGGGGACGGTGAAGCTCAACGAGCGGCGGGTGAAGCCGTCCGCCGAGCTCCGCCCGAACGACGTCATCGAGGTGACCGAGCCCCATTACCGGAAGTTCGTGGTTCTGGGGCTTCCCGACAAGCAGCTTTCCAGGGAAGCGGCCCGTGAGATGTACCGGGACGAATCGCCTCCCCCCCCGCCGCGGACCTTCATCCCTGAAGTGGCCGAACGTGAACGCGGCGCAGGAAGACCGACGAAACGGGAGCGACGCGAGCTGGAGAAGTGGAAAGACAGGGGCTAGGGGCTAGGGACTAGCCCCTCGCTCTTACGCATTCACATACTTGCGGAAATCGACATTCGCAATCAGGCCGACGGCCATCATGAACATCATCGTGGAGGAGCCGCCGAAGGAGATGAGCGGGAGGGGGATTCCGGTCGTGGGGAGCAGGCCGATCTGCATCGCCACGTTGATGATGATGTGGAAGATGAAGAACGATATGAGCGCGATGGCCAGGAAGGTTCCGGACCGGTCGCGGGCTTGTTTCGCGATGACGAACGCCTGAAGGATCAGGAACAGGTAGAGCGCGAGCACGACGCAGACGCCTACGAACCCCCATTCCTCGCCGATGACGGCGAAAATGAAGTCGGTATGTCTGGCGGGGAGATACTCGAGTTTGGCCTGGGTTCCCTCCCTGAACCCCTTGCCGAACAGCCCGCCCGAGCCGATGGCGATCTTCGCCTGCGTGACCTGATAGCCGGAGCCGAGGGGATCGCGCTCGGGGTTGAGAAAGATCATCACGCGCTCTTTCTGATACGGCTTGAGGAAGAAGAACCAGGCCGAGGGGAGAAGAAGGGCGAGGATCAGGATGGCGACGACCCAGTAGCGGAACTTGATCCCGCCGAAATACATCGCGGCTGCGATGAGGGGGAAGAAAGCCGCCGCGGTACCGAAATCGGGCTGGGTGATGATGAGGCCGACAGGGACCCCGATGATGATGGTGATCATCATGAAGGACCGGCCCGTGAGGTAGGTCGAGTCGGTCGACTCGAAGTACTTGGCGAGCACGAGCGCGGTGAAGATTTTCATGAACTCGGACGGCTGGAACTGAAAGCCCCCTATGTGAATCCACGAAACGACGCCGGCAGTGACCCTTCCCCAGACCACCAGGTAAAGAAGCAGCAGGAGCCCGATCCCGTACAGAATCATCGAGGCATCGAGCAGGACGTGATAGTCGACCACGATGAACGCGATCATCAGGGCGATGCCGATGACGGCCCAGAGGATCTGGCGCTTCCAGAGCACGTCGGTGCTGAAGAAGGTCGCGCTGTAGACCGCGAGGCAGCCGATCGCGGCCAGGACGATGGCTGTCCCGATGAAATTCAGGTCCAGCCGCGAGAGCGTCCTCGAAGGGGCGGATCGTACGGATGCGGTGCGTGCGAGCATGGGTCTCAGCGTGCCGTCGGCTCACCCGGCCGCGGGAGTTGACCTTCACGGAGTTGGCGGAGCATCTCAGGGTCGGAAAGGTCGATCCGGTCGAGGTTCATCTCCGCGCCGAAGCGCGCGGCGAAGAGTTCCCGGGCGAGCGGCGCAGCGTTGGACCCACCCCCTTTCCCATGCTCGATGAACACGATTACGACCATCTGCGGGTCATCGCGCGGAGCGAACGAGGCGAACCACGCATGATCTTCGTACTTGAAAGGAAGCTTCTGCTTGCGTCCCGACTGCGCGATGACCTGGACGGTTCCGGTTTTGCCGGAGACGTCGAGCCCGTTGATGCGCGCGCGTCCACCGGTCCCGCCGATCTCGTTGACGACTTTCCACAGGCCTTCACGGACCGCCGCAAGCGCATCGGGGGCGAGATTGATCTCAGTCAGGGGCTCCGGCTCGACTTTCTGCCGGGCGACGATCTGATCGTCTCGGACTTCCACGATCTCCTTCAGGACGTGCGGGCGCATGACCCGGTTCCCGTTCGCGACCGCGGCCATCATGTTGGCGGTCTGGAGAACCGTGACGACCAGCGGGCCCTGGCCGATCGCGACCGAGATGGTCTCGGAGGGATACCACTTCCGCTTCTCGACTTTTTCGGCCCACTCGGTCGACGGTACGTTACCGGTCAGCTCCCCCTCGAGGTCGATCTTCGTTTTTACGCCGAAGGTGAGCTTCTTCGAGTATTCGGCGATCCTGTCGATCCCGAGCCGGGCGCCGATCTCGTAGAAATAGATATCGCAGGAGACCTTGATCGCGCGCTGGAAGTCGACCGTGCCATGGCCCTCGGGCTTCCAGCAGCGGAAGCGGCGGCCGAAGTGCACGACGCTGCCGGTGCAGTAGACCGTCGATGAAGGATTGATCACGCCGTACTCGAGCCCGGCCATCGCCATGACGACCTTGAAGACCGATCCCGGGGAGTAGCCCCCCTTGATCGCGCGATTCACCTCGATCTTGAAGGGGTTCGAGAGGATGGTCTTCCACACCTCGGGGGTGAACCGGCGCGAGTAGACGTTCGGGTTGTAGGCCGGACTCGAGACCATCGCCAGAACCTCGCCGGTCTGCGGGTTGAGCGCGACCACCGCGCCGATCATCTCGTTGTCGATGAAATACTGCTCGGCTCGCCGCTGCAGGTCGAAGTCGATCGTGAGATAGATGTTCTTCCCCGGAATGGGATCTTTACGCGCCCCGGGGTAGTCCGAGAGGGTGCGGCCATAGGTGTCGACCACTTCGTAGCGGGTGCCATCGACTCCGCGAAGGAAGCCGTCGTACATGAGCTCGACGCCCTTTTTCCCGACGAGAGCGCCGAGCTTGAGTGACTCGTCCTCCTCCATGTCCTTTTCGGTTGCTTCCCCCATGTAACCGAGGACGTGCGCGGCGAAGGTGCCGTAGCGGTAATTGCGGCGCTGGACGGGCTCGACGCGGAGGGCAGGAAACACGGCGGCGTTGGCTTCGAACTCCGCAACCTGCATCATCGAAAGGTCTTCAACGAGCGGCATCGGCTGGTTCATGGCAACCTTGGCCGTCTCGATCCTCCGCTCGAGCTCAGGGACGGGGATCTGGGTCGTGGTGGTGATGAACTGAAGCAACTCGTCGCGATGACCGGGGCGGGTCTTCTCGAGCTCGCGCAGGTCGGGTCGCATCAGCATCAGCGAATAGGCCGGCATGTTGTCGACCAGGATCTTGCCGTTTCGGTCGAGAAGAAGGCCGCGTTTCGCCGTGATGGGGACCGAGCGGAGAGCGTTCGACTCCGACAACTCGCGGAACCGGTCCGCCTGCACCGACTGAACGTACCAGAACGATCCGGCGAGGAAGAAGAAGACGACGACGATGCCCCACATCAGGATGTTGATGCGGAGTTGAACGGTTTTCTGCTCGTCTCGGTAAGCGCGCATGGGATTCGCCTCTCAGAAACGCAAACGCATTGCAATCGACGGGCCTTCCGGCCGCTGGCCGGCTCCCGGGGGGATTACCCTCTCGGCTTCAGCGGACGGTGGGCCTGCGGACCGCTTCGACCGGTTCCTCGCGCAGGAAAAGCGCGAGGAGTTGATAAATGAGCATGCCGAACAGCGAGGTCAGGATCGTCTTGACGAACATCCCCTCCTCGAACAGCTCCACCGGGTGAGAGGTGAGGATCGTGACGAGCACGTAGATCACGATCTCGTTGACGATCACCGCTCCGGCGAGCGCGAGGCCGAACGCGAGGGTACCGCGCAGGACGAGCCGCGATGCGACGTAGGCGACCAGGTACCCGATGACCGTCAGCGAAAACGCATGCAGGCCGAAGATGGATCCCGAAAAGGCATCCTCGATGAGTCCCGCCACGACGCCCGCCACGATCGCTCCGAACAGGTTCCCGCCCATGGCGTAGTAAACGACCAGGATGACATAGGGGTTGAAGAACGTCAGGGCGTTCGGGAAGAAGCTGTCGAGCAGCGAATGGATCGTCAGGGCGATGACGAGCCCGATCAGGAACCGGAGCCATCTCATGGCTCGTACCTCACGATCTCGGGGGGAATCTTACGCGTATGCAGGATGATCACCTCTTCGAGACCGCCGAAGTCGACCGACGGCCGCGCAACGACCTGTTTGAACAGATCCGACCCCTCTTCGGCCCTGACGACGCGGCCGACCGGAACGCCTTTCGGATAGACGCCGTCGATGCCCGCGGTGAGAATCGAGTCGCCGACCGAGACGTCCGACAGGTTGGGAACGTACCCGATGCGCAGCAGCCCGTTGTCGGCGCCGGAGGCGACGCCCTGGCGCCGGCTGCGCTCGACGAGCACGCCCGCCGCCGAACCCTTGTCGATGATGAGCTGGATTTTGGACAGATCCTTCGTCGTCAGGATCACTCGGCCGACCAGGCCGGCCGGATGCACGACCACGTCGTTGACCTCGACGCCGTGGTCGGAGCCGCGATCGAGAATCGCCGACTTGAACCGCCCCGAGGTGTCGAGCATGATCACCTCGGCCAGCGTGGTCGGCATCGTGAACTGCTCCGAGTAGGAAAGGATCGAGCGCATGCGCGCGAGATCCCCGCTCGAGCGCCGCAGCATGATGTTCTCGTTCGTCAGCTCCGCGAGCTGGCGGCGCAGCCGGACGTTCTCGTTGACCTCCCGCCGCATGTCGACGTATCCGCGATAGATGTCGAGCGCCGATTCGCCGACGCTGTTCACCGTTTTCGGGACCGGCGAGAACAGGGTCATGACCGTCCGCTCGAAAAGCGTCCGGGTCTCGCCGACCACGCGGGTACGCTGGCTGGTGCTCATCAGCAGGAAGAGCACGGCCAGCACGATCACGAACAGGAGCGTGGGTCGGCGTTCTACGGCAACTTGCATGACTTAGGCGGTCTCGGGCTTCGAAGCGGCCTCGCCGCGCCGCTTTCTGCGTGGGAGAAGGCCGCTTCCGGTATTGCGATCCTCGGGCCAACCGAGCGAGGCCGCTACGGCCCGCCGCCACCCCGCGATCAGTCGATCGAGATCTTCCGCAGAAGATTGAAGTCCGTCAACATCTGCCCCGTTCCGAGGGCCACGCAGGCCAGTGGATCCTCGGCCAGGGTCACCGGCAGGCCCGTCTCCTCGCGAAGCCTACGGTCGAGGTTCTTGAGCATCGAACCGCCACCCGCGATGATGATCCCCTTGTCCATGATGTCGGCCGACAGTTCGGGCGGGGTCCGTTCGAGGGCCACGCGAACCGCCTCGATGATCGTCGCCACGGTTTCCGACAGCGCCTCCCGGATCTCTTCGTCCGTGACGACCAGCGTCTTCGGAACGCCCTCGACCAGATCGCGCCCCTTGATCTCCATCGTCACCTCCTCGTCGAGAGGGAAGGCGGAACCGATCTCCATCTTCACCTGCTCGGCCGTCCGTTCGCCGATCAGCAGGTTGTACTTCCTCTTGATGTACTGGATGATCGCCTCGTCCATCTCGTTGCCCGCGACGCGGACCGAGCGGGAGTAGACGATCCCGGCCAGCGAGATCACCGCGACATCGGTCGTCCCTCCGCCGATGTCGACGATCATGTTGCCGGTCGGATCGGTGATCGGAAGCCCCGCCCCAATCGCCGCCGCCATGGCCTGCTCGATCAGGTAGACCTCAGTCGCCCCGGCCCGGAGCGCGGAGTCTTTCACGGCTCGCTTCTCGACCTGGGTGATTTCGGAAGGTACCGAGATCACGATCCGCGGCTTCACCAGGAACGAGCGCCCGTGCGCCGCCTTGATGAAGTAGTTGAGCATTTCTTCGGTGATCTCGAAATCGGCGATCACGCCGTCCTTCATCGGGCGGATGGCGACGATGTTCCCCGGCGTGCGGCCGAGCATTTCCTTCGCTTCTTTTCCGACCGCCTCGACTTTGCCGGTGATCTTGTTGACCGCGACGATCGAAGGCTCTCGGACGACGATTCCCTTGTTCTTCGCATAAACGAGCGTATTCGCCGTCCCCAAGTCGATCGCCAGATCGTTGGAGAACATCGACAGGAGTGATTTCAAAGCCATGGAATGCCAGCCCTTTTCGTTGAGATTGATCCGGTCCCGCGAACGCAGGCCGGGTGCAATTTACCTGCCCTGGAAGGATCCGACGATTCGGAACTCCCGCCCCCCACTACTCTTCCACGTAGACGTTCTCGCGCCGGATCGTCTGGTTCCCGGACGGATCCACCGCTCGAACGACCACGGTGTTCCGTCCGACCCGGTTGAAGCTCACCAGTTTCTTGAACGACCCATCGGTTTCGACCGCGATTTCCTCGTCGTCGAGATAGACCGACGCCCCCGGTTCCACCTTCCCCTCGAACATGTAGTACTGCCCTCCGATCCGGAATGGGGCTTTCAGGTCGAGAATCGGGGGAGTCTTGTCCACGACTCCCGGAGAGCCGGACGCCAGCCCGCCCACGACACGAAACCGGCGGAAGGGAGAGAACGGCCCTGGACGTCCGTCGGCTCCGATCGAAGCGACGCGCCAATAGAACGATCCCTGGTCGCTCACCCGGGTCGTCGCCGAAGTCCCGGTCCGCGGCGCCTCGATCTCGAGCGACGAGAAGAGTCGCGAGCGGGACACCTGGAGTCGGTACGACGTCGCCGCAGGCTGAGGTTGCCACGACAGCTCGACCGACCGGTCCCTTCCCGCCTGGAAGACCTGATTGTCCGCCGGGGAAGTGAGAACGGGGGGAGGCGTCACGTTCCGCACACTCGTCAGCGCCCCTTCGGGACCGGCCTCGACCGTCTGGCCGGTGGCGAGGCTGACCGGCGCTCCTCCGCCGACAGGGGCCACCGACGAGGAGCCCTTCAACGCGACGACGGCGGTTTCCCGCGCCGCTCCGACCCCGACCTGCGTGGTCGAATCCGAGCCGATCGTGACCTGGGTTCCGGGAGTGCGGACGGTCGAGGAGTCGTCGGCCGTGTTGATCTCGACCTGTCCGATCTGCATCTGAACGGTGTTCTGCTTCCGCGAGGTCTGGGGATTGACGGTCGCGTAGATCTCGAGAAGGGCGTTGGGCCCGACGGTGTAGAGGGACCCGTCCGCAAAGATGAGCTCGGCCGAGGAGCCGCCGGTCGTCTTGACCCAGTCCCCGTTGAACAGCGGATCGCGCGCGCGTGCCCGGCGCCAGTCGCCGGAAGCGCCTTTCTGGATCTGGACATCGCCTTCGATCGTGATGAACTGAGCGTCGAACTGCCCTTCTCCCGGGACTCGGGTCAGGGCCAGCGTGGCGATGTTGGCCGCGTCGGTGGCGGCCGCGAAGGCCCCGTCCCAGTTGCCTCCGCCGTAGAGAGAGCGTCCCTCGATGAGCCGGACATTCGACCGGTCGAAGTCGGGCTTGACCGAGCCGAAATCGTCCACCGAGGCCAGTTGGTTGAGGGCGACTTCGGCCTCCGAGATCGCCCGCCGGGCGCGTTCCCGGGGGGTCTGGCCGTAGAAGTACCACCATGCGGCTGCGCCGAGGACCAGAAGGGCGACCACGATCAGCCCCCCTTTGCGGAGTCGGTCGATCGAGATCAGGTACCAGTCGATGTCGGCGGAGGTCGGTTTTTTGCGACTCATTTGAGTGCAGCCAGCGGCCGCGGAATACCCATGACAGGGGACAAGCGTTTATAACACAGCGATTTCGGAGCGGCAACGCGGGATTTGCTCCCATTCAGGGGATTTCGTACACTGCCGCTCCCTCGAGGTCCGGGTCCGCGGTCCAACAGCGCCTCAGCCCGAGAACAAAAAATCGACTCTGAAAGGCCGGATTGTCCAAGCAGCGATCCGCCGGAGGCTCCTCCCAATGCTCAAGGTCATGCGTGACAGCTTCAAGCACCTCAAGTGGGTTCTTTTTCTCATCGTATTCGCGTTCATCTTCATGGTGTTCGCCGACTGGGGTGCGGGGGGGGCGACGGGCTCGGTGTCGAACACCTCGTTCATCGCCCGCGTGAACGGGGAAGTGATACCCGTGCAGGATTACGCGAGGACGATGTACCTGACCGAGCGGCAGTACGAGCAGGCGTACGGTCAGGCGCTGACGCCGGAGATGCGCCAGCAGATGCAGCTGCCGCAGATGGTGCTCAACAGCCTGATCGAGCAGATGCTGCTCCTTCAGGAGGCGGAAAAGCTGAACCTGACGGCGACGAAAGCGGAGGTGCGCCAGAGAATCCTCACGCTGCCTGCGCTGACCGAGAACGGGCAGTTCGTAGGGCAGGAGTTGTACGAGCGCTACGTGAGCGGATCGCTGGGCTATGCGACGGCGGCCGATTTCGAAGCGGAAGTGACCAAAGAGCTGACGCTCGCGAAAATCAACAGCGCGTTGATGAACTCGATCGTGATCCCGGCCGCTCGCATCGAAGACGAGTACCGGCGGCGCAACGAGCGCGCTGATATCCGCTACGTGCTCCTTCCCGTCGACCGGACGCTGCCCGACATCACCGCGACGCCGGCCGATGTGGAGGCCTTCTACCGGGAGAATACGGGCCGGTACACGCATCCGGATCAGAGGAATGTGACCTACCTTCTCGCGGACGAGGCGCGGGTGCGGTCGCAGATTCAGCTCACCGAGCAGGAGCTTCGCGCGCGTTACGACGCGAGACAGGAAAGCTACCGCCGGCCCGAGACGGTTAGTGCCCAGCACGTGCTGATCAGCGTTCCCGAAGCCTCCACTCCCGAAGTGGAAGCGGCGGCCCGCAGCGAGGCGGAAGAGGTCCTTGCGAAGGCCCGTGGCGGAGCGGACTTCGGCCAGCTGGTGGCCGAATACTCCGACGAGCCTGGCGCCGCCGAGCGGAAGGGCGATCTCGGAGAGTTCGGACGCGGCCAGATGGTCCCGGAATTCGAGCAGGCCGCATTCGCCCTGCAGCCGGGGCAGATCAGCGACGTCGTCCGCACTTCGTTCGGGTTCCACGTCATCAAGGTCAACGAAAAGCGCGCGGCATCGGTTCGCCCTTTCGCGGAAGTTCGCGCGGAAATCGAATCGGCGCTCGCGCAGGAGCGGAGCAAAGGCGAGGCACGGGAGGCGATCAACCAGGCGCGCGTGCGTCTCGAGCAGCTCAAGCCGATCACGCCCGAAAGACTCCAGAGCGTCGCGGGGCAGATCGTCACCTACAATGACGGTGGATGGCTCGCACAGACCGAGCCCGTTCGCGGCCTCGGTCGCGCTCCCGGAATCAACGACTGGGCTTTCAATAAGGGGAAGGTCGGCGAGCTCGGCCCGGTGATCGACACCCCCCGAGGCCCCGCGATCCCTTACCTCGTCGGTGAGAGGCCCGCGGGTGTCTCGCCGCTCGAGGAGATCCGCGCCCGGGTCGAGGCCGACGCCAAACGCGAGAAGGCCAGAGAGGCCGCACGGCAGCAGCTGGCCGGGGCGTGGAGCTCCACGCAGTCGGTCGACGCCGTCGCATCCGCCCTCGGGCTCCAGGCGCAGCAGGCCAACGTGAGCCGCGAAGGTGCGATCACGGGTCTCGCCGGCTCGACTCAGGCCCTGATCGAGGCCGTCTTCGCGGCTTCGGCGGGTCAGAGCGGCGGACCGGTCATCGTCGACGACGGCGCCGTCGTCTTCACGCTCACCGACAAGACCTCGGTCGACCCGGCGACGTTCGCCGCGCAGAAGGGCGACTTCAGCGAGCAGCTCCGTCAGAACGAGTTTCGGGTCATTCGTTCCTCGCTTCTCGCGCGACTGAGGGAAAATGCGGACGTGGCGATCAACGACGAGCTCGTCCGCGCCGAGCTCGGGATGCCCGCGAGCGGCTTGTGAGCGACGCCATGATCGTCCCCAGTTCCGGCGAGCCGGCGATCCGCGTGCTGATGATGCCGCGGGACACCAACGCCCAGGGGACGATCTTCGGCGGCGTGATCCTTTCGTACATCGACCAGGCCGGCGCGATCGAGGCGCGCCGGCAGGGCGCTCAGATGATGGTCACGGTCGCCATGGACCAGGTCGTCTTTCACGCGCCCGTGTTCGTGGGCGACCTGGTCACGTTCCGGACGGAATGCGTGCGGATCGGGACGTCTTCGATGGCGATCCGCGTCCGCGTCGAGGCCAACCGATGGCTGCATCCCGATGAGAAAGTCCTGGTCACCGAGGCCGAGGTCACGTACGTGAACATCGGCGAGGACCGCAGGCCGAAGCCGCTGTAGCCGAGCCAGAAGCCAGAGGCTTGAAGCCAGAAGCCAAAAGCCAGAAGCCAGAAGAAAAGGCAGAAGGCAGAAGGCTGCAGAAGGCAGAAGTCGTTGAAACAGCGATCCTGAGATTTCGGGCTCCGCGGTCCCGCCATCGCCGCCTGACGAATCCGCGCGGCGGCTACGGCTTCTTTTCCCGCGCGGCCCTCAGCTGCTCGAGGCGTTCGGCGAGCGCCTTCTCCGCGCCCGTTCGCTTCGGCTCGTAGAAGCGCCGGCCGGCGAGCGATTCCGGAAGGCAATCCATCGGCGCCGTCTCGTCAGCGAAGTCGTGCGCGTACTGATAGCCGCTGCCGTAACCGACGTCCTTCATCAGTTTCGTCGAGGCGTTCCGTATATGGAGAGGGACGGGAGGGACGTCTCCCTCCCGCACCTCCCGCCGCGCCGCGTTATAGGCCATGTAGACCGAGTTCGACTTCGGCGCCAGAGCGAGGTAGACGGCGAGCTCGGCGAGCACGACACCCGCTTCCGGCATGCCGATGAAGTGCGTCGCGTCTTTCGCGGCGATCGCCAGCTGAAGGGCCTGCGGGTCGGCGAGGCCGATATCCTCGGCCGCGGCCCTCACGAGGCGGCGGGCGATATAGAGGGGATCTTCTCCGCCTTCGAGCATCCGCACGAGCCAGTAGATGGTCGCGTCGGGATCCCCGTTCCGCAGCGATTTGTGAAGCGCCGAGATGATGTTGTAGTGCTCCTCGCCTCCCTTGTCGTAGAGGAGCGAGCGCTGCTGAAGGATCTCTTTCGTTTTCTCGAGATCGATGGGGTTGTCCGCCGCATTCCCCGTCTCCACCACCAGCTGAAGGCTGTTGAGCGCCTGCCTGGCGTCGCCCCCGGAGGTTGCCGCGATGAAACCGAGCGAATCCTCCGACGGGACGATGCGCGACTGCCGGACGATCTCATGCTCGAGCGCCCGGCGGAGGATCGTCAGGATCTGCTCGACCTCGAGGCGAGGCACGACCACGACCTTCGACCGGGAAAGGAGCGCCGAGTTGATCTCGAACGACGGGTTTTCGGTCGTCGCGCCGATCAGCACGATGTCGCCCGATTCGACGTAGGGGAGAAACGCATCCTGCTGCGCCTTGTTGAACCGGTGGATCTCGTCGACGAACAGGATGGTCTTCTGCTTCCGGTGTTCCCGCGCCAGCCGGGCCTCTTCCATGAGCGTCCGGATCTCCTTGATCCCGGAGGTCACTGCGGAGAACGGGACGAACCGCGCGCTCGTGGTCGAGGCGATGATCCTGGCGAGCGTCGTCTTGCCGGAGCCGGGCGGGCCCCAGAAGATCAGGGAAGGGAAGCGGTCGCTCGCGATCGCGTTGCGCAGAAAACGCCCTTCGCCGACCAGGTCCTCGAGCCCGACCAGGTCCTCGAGCTTCTCGGGGCGCATGAGCTCTGCGAGGGGGGCTCCCTCGCGGCTCCGCTTCCGTCCGGGATCGGGGGTCGTGTCGAACAGGCTTCCACTCATCGGCAGAGCAGCGAGAGGTCGAGGTTTCCGCCGGAAACGACGGCGGCGACCTTCGCTCCGCGCACTTTCCCGTGCAGGAGTGCGGCCACGGCGAGGCAGCCGGTCGGCTCCATGAGGAGCTTGGTGCGATAGATTGCGAACCGTAGCGATTCGAGAAGCTCGCTGTCGTCCACGGTCACGATGTCGGTGACCTTCTCCCGGATGATCCGGAAATTGCGGACGCCGACGGCGAGAGTCCGCGCCCCGTCGGCGATCGTGTCGGGCGGGGCGATCGTCACGATCGAGCCGCTGCGGAACGACTGCTGCCCGTCGTTCCCCGCGGCCGGCTCGACCCCGTAAATCCTGATCCCCGGTTTCAGGGAAGCCGCGGCGATGGCGATTCCCGCCAGAAGACCTCCGCCGCCAAGGGGAACGACGAGCGTGTCGACTTCGGGCCATTCCTCGAGGATCTCGAGGCCTACCGTGCCTGCCCCGGCGATGATGTCATCGTGGTCGAAGGGGGGGATGATCGCCGCGCCGCTCTTCTCGGCGATTTCCCGGGCGACGTCGCCGCGGGTCGATTCGGTCACTCCCGACTGGACGACGGTCGCGCCGTAGGAGCGGGTGGCCTCGACCTTGGCCGGCACCGACCGCTCCGGCATGACGATGGTCGCCGGCATGCCGAGCATCTTCGCCGCCAGCGCGACGCCCTGGGCGTGGTTCCCCGACGAGAAGGCGACCACGCCTCGCCCGCGCCGATCCTCGGGGATCTGCATCAGCGCGTTGAGGGCGCCTCGGATCTTGAAGGCGCCGATGCGCTGGAGATTTTCGCATTTGAGGCGGATCTCCCCTCCGGCAGCTTCCGAAATCGATCGATTTGAGAGGAGCGGGGTTCGATGGACCCGCCCTTCGATGCGGGCGGCGGCGGCACGGACATGCTCGAGCGTGAGGGTCTGGGGAAGCGGGTCGTGAGTCACGGCGACCAGTATAAGAGGAGGAGCGGCCGGGGGAAGGGGGAGGTGGGGG
>JBHEOL010000266.1:0-27657 GCA_046261635.1 Thermoanaerobaculia bacterium
GGCGAAGCTGATCGATTCGGGGTTCCAGACCGCCTACGTGGAACGGGTCGAGAACGCGGGAGCGATGATTTTCCGGGTGCGGGTCCGATTCCCTTCCGAGGCGGAGGCGCGGGCGGCTTCAGCCCGGCTCAAGAGCATCTCAGGGACCGATCCGTGGATCACGCGCCCCTGAAGAATGGATCGGTCCGGGGGCGCGCCTGCGAGGGGGAACCGTCTGCGATATGATTGCTCGCCCTTATGGCGAGCGAGAAAGAAACCACCACGCCGCAGATCGATCAGCTCAAACGGAGCCAGGAAAAGAAGAGAGCCTTCGTCGATCCGAGTCGAGTGATCGACAAGGCGGTCTACCAGCTCTGGGAGACGATCAACGATCTCGAGCAGATCCAGCCGGAGCACGTGAAGCACTTCCGCGTGTCCATTTTCGGCAGCTCCAGGATCAAGCGGGGAGACCCGATCTACGACGAGGTCAAGAAGCTCAGCTACGAGCTGGCGCACATGGGCGCCGACATCGTGACGGGCGGTGGTCCGGGGTTGATGGAAGCGGCGAACTCCGGGGCGGTCGAAGGTCAGATCGACAGTCACTCGCGATCGTTCGGGCTTCCGATCCACCTTCCGACGGAGGAGTCTGCGAATCCTTTCGTCGATCAGATATTCAAACACAGGACTTTTTTCTCGAGACTGCATCACTTCGTGCGGCTCTCCTCGGCGTTCGTCGTGATGCCGGGAGGGATCGGCACCTCGCTCGAGACGTTCATGGTCTGGCAGCTGCTTCAGGTCAAGCACATCAAGAAGCACCCACTGATCCTCGTGGGAACGATGTGGCACGGTCTCATTGAATGGATGCAGGAGACGATGGTCGAACGGGGGCTGGTCAGCCCGCCCGACATGGAGATCGTCCACGTCGTCCCCTCGGGAGATGCCGCGCTCGCGATCCTCCAGGAATCCTACGAAACGTTCAAGAAGGAAAAAGCGAATGCCCACGGAAGCAGAAATCATCGAGGCGCTTAAGAGCGTCAAGTTCCCCGGTCTCTCGCGCGACATCGTGTCGTTCGGATTCGTCAAGGAAGTCCGGATCGAAGGGGGACGGGTCCGCATCCAGCTTCAGTTCCAGACCGAGAACCCGGCGATCGGGCCGAAAGTGCAGCAGGACGCGGAAGAGGCCCTGCGCAGGATCCCGGGCGTCGAGGCGGTCGACATCCAGGCCGACGTCCGTGGGCGTCAGCCCGAGCAGGCGCAGTCCCAGCAGCTCCCCGCGCTCGAAAGCGTCCGCTTCAAGATTGCGGTGGCTTCGGGGAAAGGCGGAGTCGGAAAATCGACCGTCGCCAACAATCTCGCGGTCGGCCTCGCCGCGCTCGGGTACAAGGTCGGCCTTCTCGACGCCGACATCTACGGGCCTTCCCAGCAGATGATGCTCGGCATCGAAGGACGTCCCATCGTCGACACGCATGACGAGAAGATCCTCCCGATGGAGCGGCACGGCGTGAAGACGATGTCCCTCGGCCTGATCACCGATCTGGACACGCCGGTCATCTGGCGCGGTCCGATGGTGATGAAGGCGCTCGAGCAGTTCCTGACGGACGTCCGCTGGGGGGATCTCGATTTCATGATCATCGACCTTCCTCCCGGTACCGGCGATGCCCAGCTCACCCTCACCCAGCGCGTGCCTCTCGATGGCGCCGTCATCGTGACGACGCCGCAGGATGTGGCCCTCATCGACGCCCGGAAGGGGCTCGCGATGTTCCGCAAGGTCAATGTCCCCGTCCTCGGCATCGTCGAGAATATGAGCTACTTCCTCTGCCAGCACTGTGGCGAGCGGGAGGAGATCTTCGGTCACGGAGGCGGACGAAGAACGGCCGAAATGCTCGGAGTCCCATTCCTCGGAGAGGTTCCGATCGATTCCAAGGTCGTGATGGGTGGGGATCGCGGCGAACCGATCGTCGTTTCGGAGCCGACCGCTCCGGCCGCGATGGCTCTCACCGAGCTCGCTCGCCAGGTCGAAGCGGCGATGAACGCCCGCCAGCCCGCGACCGCCGACCGGCATTGACGCCCGAGCGCGGAATCGTACCCGACTCCGGCCACAGGGATGATTGACCGCCCTCCGTCCGTTGTCTGCCTCGGTGGCGAAAATCTCCCAGGTCTGGCCGGAGCTCGAAACGCTCGCTGAGCGACTCGGGGTGCTGCGCATCGGCGCGACGCCCCTGGTCGACGAGCACGTCGAGGTGTTCGAGGCGTGGCTCGCCCGAGGCTTTCAGGCGTCCATGGCGTGGCTGCCGAAGAATCTCGAGAAGCGCCGCGATCCCTTCATCCGGTTTCCATGGGGGAAAAGCGTCATCGTCGTCACCGTGCCGTACTCGAGCGAGCGCCCGGGACCCCCCGAATCCCTCGCCCCTCACATCGCCCGTTACGCCCAGGGGGACGATTACCACGACGTGATCGATTCCATGCTGCGGGAGATCGAGTCGCTGCTGGCGGAATCGAATCCCGGGGTCCGGACGTGGCGCTACGTCGATACCGGCCCGTTCTCCGATCGCTCACTCGCCGTGCAGGCGGGCCTCGGGTGGATCGGACGAAACGGAATGCTGATCGATCCCGAGCTCGGATCGTGGATCTTCATCGGATGCCTCGTCACCTCGCTCGAGGCGGATCTCGAGCGCAACGAAGTGGCGGACCGTTGTGGCGACTGCACGCGCTGCATCGAAGCATGTCCCACGGCTGCGATCCTCCCGGGCCGGCTCGTCGACTCGAACCTCTGTCTGAGCCATGCGACGATCGAGCTCCGCGGGGACATTCCCCCTGAGATCGAGGCACGCCTCGAGGGAAACCTCTTCGGCTGCGACATCTGTCAGGAAGTCTGTCCCTGGAATGACGCGCCCCCGCCGTCGCATCCCTCCTTCGAGCCGCGGGCAGAGTTCCGCGCCACGCCGGTCAGCGATCTTCTCACGATGCCACAGGAACGATTCTCGACGCTCTTCCGCCGAAGCGCGGTCAAGCGGGCGCGTCATGCCGGCCTGCGGCGCAACGCGGAGGCGCTGCTCGCGGCGGACCCTTCAGAATCAGGGACCAGGGGCTAGCGACTAGGGACCAGGAACGGCAACACCAAACGCTGCTCGAGATGGAGCGTTGGATTCTGCTTTTGCTTTCCTAGCCCCTAGCCCCTTGTCTCTAGTCTCTGACCAGCGTGAACACCGGGATCTCGGGCTTGCAGAGAATGCGGATCGGCGGGATCGAGCCGAGGCCACGGCTGACGTACATCCTCACCCCGTGCTCCATGTGAAAGCCGGCGGCGTAGCGACCCTCATGCTTGGAGGGGACGACGAGAGGGCCGAAAAACGGCACACGGATCTGGCCGCCGTGCGTGTGTCCGCAGACGAGCAGGTCGATGCGGCGCCCTCCGAGGCGGAGCACGATGTCGGGATGATGCGACAGCGCAAGGCAGGGCCGATCCCGGTCGGCGTTCGCGAAAGCGGATTCGAGATCGGGCCGTCCGCGGTAGACCTCATCGATCCCCACGAGATCGATCGTCGCCCCGTCACGCCGTATCTGCACCGATCGGTTGACGATGAAGCGGACCCCCTGGGAGGTCATCGCGGCGATGACGCCATCAGGGTCGGACCAGTAGTCGTGATTGCCGAGCACCGCCCAGACCCCGTCGCGGGCCTCGAGGCCGGTCAGGAGCAGTTCGGCCATCAGCGGAATGTGCCTGCGGAAGCTGACGAAATCTCCACCGAGCAGGACCAGATCGGGATCGGCCCGGCGCACCTGCTCCACGCACTCCCTGTAGAAGCCGCGCCTCATGAACGAAGCGACGTGGGTGTCGGTGAGGAAAGCGATTCGATATCCCTCGAACGCGGCAGGGAGGTCGGGGACGATGACTTCGTGCCGGCTGACCTCGAGATCGTAAAGATCGTTGTGGGCGCCAAGCTTCCTCAGGAAAGCAAACGGGATGTGGGCCTTCCGCAGTCGGATCACCTCGGTACCGGTCGAGCGCGTTCCGGGGGTCTGCGTCTCGTTCCAGTTGTGGAGCGCCCGGTCGATGATCCAGTAGAGCCCGACCGCGGCCGTGAGCAGAGCCCAGATCCAGCCGGCGAGTCCGAGGCCGCTGAGATGATCCTCCCGGGCTTCTTTCCACGCAAACCAGTAGAGGGGCGTGAGCAGAAGAAGGGCGGGCGGGATTGTGATCAGCAGCCACCGCATCGGGTCGCCCTTTTCCTCGCGGGTCTTGAAGACCGCGCGGTTGAGGATGAACAGGCCGATTCTCGCGTTGCCGATCAGGCCGAGCGCGAGCAGCACGAGCAGCAGTGCAGTCATCGATTCCGGTGTTCCCAGCGATCGGAGATCGGCCGGATGGTCTCGACGGGCACCATGACGGTCCCGATCGTATCCGCCCCCTCGAAGCCATGATCGTCGGAGCCACCCGTCGCGATCAGCCCCTTTTCGTGAACGATCGCGAGGTAGCGATCGCGCGAGGCGGGGTCGACGTCGGGGTGATGGACCTCGATGCCATCCAGACCGAGGGGGATGATCGTCTGAAGCAGCCTCTCTGGGTCGGCGTAAAGGGTCGGATGGGCGAGCGAAGTCAGCCCTCCCGCGGCGTGGACGAGCGCAATCGCCTCTGCGAGCTCGATTCGCTCCTTCTCGACCCAGGCGGGCTTTCCCTCCGACAGATATCGGTCGAATGCTTCCTCGATCGAGGACGTGGCGCCGATCTCGACCAGGCACCGGGCGATGTGGGGGCGCCCGAGGGCTCCCTCGCCGCAGACCTCGCGCACCCGGGCGATCTCGATGGGGATCCCGAGATCCCGGAGCCGCTCGACCATCATCTCCCCGCGGCTCGACCTGGTCCGGCGGCACCTCTCGAGTTTGGCGCGCAGCGGCGCATCATCGGGATCGAACGAGTAGGCGAGAAGATGAACGTCGGCGCCATTCCAGGTGATCGAGAGCTCGACCGCGGGAATGAGCAGGAGTCCGAGACTCCGCGCGATGGGCTCGGCCTCGGCGAAGGCCGCGATGTTGTCGTGGTCGCTGATGGCGATGGTCGACAGGCCCAAGGTTGCGGCCAGGCGCACGAGCTCCTCGACGGAACGGATCCCGTCCGAGTGAGTCGTGTGAAGGTGGAGATCGGCGAAACCGGCCATGGGTGGGAGTCTACGCGGGCCGGGCGAGGGCGTCGAGCCGGACCCGCCGCGGGCCGGCCGAGGAGGCCGGCCCGCGGCGAGCGGGCTTCGATCAGAGAGCCTTCGAGGCCTTTTTGAGACCCTTCTTGAGGGCACCGCGAGCGTCGTCGACCTTCTTGCCGATCGTCTTCTTCGCGCTGGCGGCGATCTTTCCGCCGCGGGCGGTCGCCTTCGCCGTGGTTTTCGCGACGGCTTTCTTCGCATCGCGGATCTTCGGTTTGGCGGCCTTCTTGACGTCCTTGACCGCCTGGCTGGTGGCCTTTCCAACGTCCTTCCGGACGCTCTTCGCCAATTTTTTCGCGTCCTTCACGAGCGGTTTGGTCTTCTTCTTCAGCGTTTTCGCAATCGTTGCCATCGTGTCTTCTCCTTTGTCGACCGCTTTGTGTTTCAAATTCCGGACCGTCCGGCTGATTTTCTTACGAATCGTGGCCACGTTGCGCCCCTCCTCAACGAAAAATCGGCAGGTGCGGGATTCGCACCTGCCGATCAATGTACTGCCTCACGGGAAAAAAGGAAATCGCCAGGACGCGCGCCTCACGCGCCGGCGTGAGCCGAGACGACTGCCTGACACCGGTCGCATAGAGCGTTTTCTCCGCTCGCTTCTTCGCGGTAGTGCCAGCAACGGGAGCACTTTCCACCCTTCGCGCGCTTCATCGCGATCCCGACCAGTCCCACTCCTTCGATCGCGGTGGCGTCTTCGAGCGAGCCGCTCGGATCGAATTCGACGTGCGAGACGATCAGCATTTTCGAAAGATCGATCGCCAGCCCGCCGGTGATCGCATCGGCTCCCGGGATCCCGCTCAGGATGATGTCGGCCTCGAGCGACTGGCCGATCTCGCCGCGCGCCCGCGCGAGCTCGAGAACCTTCGACGCCGCTTCCCGAAGGGCAAAGACACGGCCCCACGCCTCCTTCTCCGACGCCGGATTCGATCGGCGGCCCGCGCCGGGAAACGAAGTGAGATGGACCGAGTCGAGTCGCTCTCCCGGCAGGTTCTCGTAGATCTCCTCCGCCGTGAACGGCAGGATCGGGGCGATCATCGACACGAGCCCCTCGAGGACCTCGTGCATCGTGGTCTGGGCCGATCGCCGGGTCCGGGAGTCCGTCGCCTCGACGTAGAGCCGGTCCTTGGCGATGTCGAGGTAGACGGCCGAAAGATCGACCGTGCAGAGCTCGAGGATCCGGTGATAGACCACGTGGAACTCGAATTCGTCGTAGCCGCGGCGGCAACGGTCGAATACTTCCTGCGCCCGCGTGAGCAACCAGCGGTCGACCGGCTCGAGCTCCTCGAACGGCATCCGGTCGGTCGCGGGATCGAAGCCGGTCAGATTCGCCAGAAGGAATCGCGCCGTGTTCCGGATTTTCCGATAGGCCTCGGCGATCCGTGCCACGATTTCCGGCCCGATGGCGATGTCTCCCCGGTAGTCGACCATGGCGACCCACAGCCTGAGAATGTCCGCGCCGTGCTGCTTCAACAGATCGAGCGGCGAGACGACGTTGCCGATCGACTTCGACATCTTCCGTCCCTGCTCGTCGACCACGAAGCCATGCGTGATCACGCGCTCGTACGGTGCCCGGCCGCGAAGTCCCGTGCCGACGAGCAGCGAGGACTGGAACCATCCCCGGTGCTGGTCGTGCCCTTCCAGGTAGAGCGCCGCGGGCCAGGTGAGAGGATCTCCCCTCTCTTCGAGCACCGCGAGATGCGAGCAGCCGGAATCGAACCAGACGTCCAGGATGTCGAACTCCTTGCGGAACTCGCCCCCCCCGCACTTCGCGCATTTCGTGCCCGAGGAAAGAAAATCTTCGGCAGGGCGCTCGTACCACGCGTCCGCCCCTTCGGTGGAGAACAGCTCCACGACCCGGGCGAAGAACTCTTTCGAGGTGACCGGCTCATTGCACCCTTCGCAGAAGAGCACCGTGATCGGAACGCCCCAGAGCCTCTGGCGCGAGATGCACCAGTCGGGACGATTCTCCACCATCCCGGTGATCCGCTCTTCACCCCAGCCGGGGATCCACGAGACCTCGTCGATCGCCTTCAGCGCCCGCTCCCGGAACTGCTTCCGATCCATCCCGATGAACCACTGCTCGGTGGCGCGGAAAATGATCGGGTTGTGGCAGCGCCAGCAGTGCGGATACGAGTGGGTCAGCCGCTCGGTGGCCAGCAGTGCCCCGCGCTCCCGAAGGTGCTCGATGATGGCGGGGTTTGCCTTCAGGACATGGGTCCCGGCCCACGGAACCTCGGATGTGAATTCTCCCCGGGCGTCGACCGGCGTATAGACCGGCAGCTCGTAACGCATCCCGGTGTGGAAGTCGTCGGCGCCATGACCGGGTGCGGTATGGACGAGGCCCGTCCCGGCTTCGAGCGTCACATAGTCGCCGACCACGAACAACCCCTGCTTCGGGAGGAAGGCGTGGCGATACTCGAGCCGGTCGAGCGCGGCGCCCCGGAAGGTCTTCATCACGCGCGGTTCGGACCAGCCGAACTTGACCGCCACGGTCGCGAGCAGCTGCTTTGCGACGATGAACGACTCGTCTCCCGCGCGCACCACATCGTATTCGAGGTCGGGATGGAGAGCGATCGCCAGGTTGGCGGGAAGCGTCCAGGGGGTGGTCGTCCAGATGACCGCGTGATGAGGGATCTCGACCGGAAGGTCGAGAGAGCGGACCGCGTCGTCGGTCAGACGGAACTTCACGTAGACCGACGGCGAGGTGTGATCCTCGTACTCCACCTCCGCCTCGGCGAGCGCGGTTCGACAGTGCGTGCACCAGTGAACCGGCTTCAGCCCCTTGTAAACCAGCCCCTTCTCGAAGAACTCACCGAGGGCGCCCGCGATCTTCGCCTCGTACTCGAAGCTCATGGTCGAATAGGGATTCGCCCACTCCCCGAAAATACCCAGCTTCTGGAAGTCTTCCCGCTGGACGCCGATGTACTTGGCCGCGAATTTCCGGCACGCGCGGCGGAACTCGACCGCGGACATTTCGCGCTTTTTCGGGCCGAGCTCCTTGTCGACCTGGTGCTCGATCGGCAGGCCGTGACAATCCCATCCCGGCACGTACGGAGAGTCGAATCCCATCATCGTCCGGGAGCGGACGACGAGGTCCTTCAGGATCTTGTTGAGTGCATGCCCGATGTGAATGTGGCCGTTCGCGTAGGGCGGCCCATCATGCAGCACGAATTTCGGACGGCCGCTGGAGGCTGCGCGGATCTTCCCGTAGAGATCGTTCGCCGCCCACTGCTCGAGGCGCCTCGGCTCGTTCTGCGGCAGGTTCGCTTTCATCGCGAACGGTGTCTGGGGAAGGTTGAGTGTTTTCTTCCAGTCTTTTTTTTCCGGAGTCTCAGGCATGGCTCTCCTCGCCGACGGGGTCGGAAACCAAACCTCAACGAAGGAGATTTCCACAGTGGCGGAGGCTTCAGCCTCCGTCCCCTGCTTCGCACGAAGCGGGATCTTCCCGGAAAGAGGCATTTCGCTCCGTGGGGGAAGGTCGGAGGCTGAAGCCTCCGCCACCTCGTCCACTATTGCCCTGTGGCGACCGTCCCCTGGCCGATCTGCAGGCGGTCGCCGGGGTGGATGATGCGGTTCTCGGCGATCTCGTTCAGCGAGCGGAGCTCGGCCACGGTGAGCCCGTGGCGGCGCGCGATGGCGTAGAGAGTGTCTCCACGCTCGACGACGTAAATGGCGGGAACGTCGCTGTGGCGACGCGCGAGAGTCTCCGAGAGCCGGGTGGTGCTGACGGGAAGGTAGAGCGTGGTTCCGGCCATGAGGCGATCGGAACGAAGGCCGTTCATCTCGGCGAGCGACTTCCGGTCGAGCTCGAGCCTCCTCGCGAGCGACGCAACCGTCTCGGCCGACCGAATCTGGTAGAGGGTGACCGGAATGTCGGGGTCGTCGAACCGCAGACTCTGAGCCGATGCGAGGAGGGGCGCCTTCGCCACGGGAGGAATCGACAGAATGTGGCGTCCAGGCGGGACGAGTCCGCGGTGGAGCGCCGGGTTGTGCTGGCCGAGCACGGCCGGATCGATCCCGGCGACCGTCGCGACGTAGTCGAGAGTGGCCGGACCCTCGATCTCGACGCGTTCCTGCTCCACGGCGGCCGGCTCGGACATCATGAATCCATGCGCCGCCGGATCGCTCACGATCAGCACCGTGGCCCAGAACGTCGGAACGTATCCGCGGGTCTCCTTCGGCAGCACCGAGCGCTCGAGAAGCTCCCAGAAAGTCGTGACGCCCTCGCGCTCGAGGGCCCTGCGGACCCGCCCGGGCCCGCAATTGTAGGCGGCCAGTGCCAGCGACCAGTCGCCGAACATCCGGTGGAGATCGCTCAGGTACGTCGCGGCGGCGCGCGTCGCTTTCTCCGGATCGTTTCTCTCGTCGATCCACCAGTCGACCCGAAGCCCGTACTCGCGCGCCGTCGCCGGCATGAACTGCCAGATTCCCCGCGCGCCCGCTTTCGAGGTGAGGGTGGGGAAGTAGGCGCTCTCGATCACCGGAAGCCAGGCCACCGCGCCGGGCAGTTTCTTTTCCGCGAGCACGCCGTCGATCATCGTCCGGTATTGCGAAGAGCGGAGAATCGATCCCTGAATGCTCTCCTTGAGCGTGGTGGAGAAGTACCGCACGGCACCGTCGATGGAGGGGTGCGAGGGGATCTCGATGGAGGCTGCCGCGGCGGGGTCGGCGATCGAGTACGGGAGGCTCTCACCCTCGCGGGCGACGATGTGGGACCAGGCCTGCTCGAGTCCCGCGCGGTAATCGGCGAGCTCAGTGGCGACCGGGGAAGGGGGGAGACCCGGAAGAGTAGCCGGAGCCGGGGAGCCCCCGCTCGTGCACGCCATGGTCAACAACGTAGCTGCCAGACCGAGCCAGGCTCTCATCCCGCCCTCCCCACTCGAATGTCGAAATCAGTTCGACGAATCGCCGCGCAGACGAAGGATGAGAGTCCTCAGATCGGTCGCCTCGTCCACGTCGATCGTCGCATTCTGTTGTACCACATTCCCCCCGGCGTCCTGGACCGAAACCGTGACCGTGACGCGGCGCGGTGCACTCAGGGCCGCCTCGGGAAACTGCAGATTGAACGGAGGCGGTTGCGCCCTCGGTTCGCCCGAGTCCTTCTTTCTCACGGCCGCGGTCTGCGTCGCCTTTTTACGGAGCTGCTCGAGCTCGGCCATGATGTCGATCGACGACCGGACCTTCAGCCGTTTCATTTCGGGCGCGGGCGCAGCCGGCTGCTCGGGTTCTTCGGGCGTCGGGAGCGGCGGCACGGGAGTCTGCATCGCCTCGTCCCCGGTGTCGGCCGACGACAGATAGGACGGCTCGCGTTCCTCCTCCTCGACTTGCGGGACGGAAGTGTAGCCGGCCAGGGTATCGAGCGGCTCTGCGACGCCGACTCGGGTCTGCTTCTCGGTCTCGGCCGCCGCCTCGGGGAACGGGTCGGCGGTCTGAGGGGGAGCTGGCTGGGGCTGCGATCCGGCGGATGGCGGCAGATCGGGGGGCGTGATGCGCGGCTGTTTCTTGCGCGCCCCTTCGTGAACCTGGAACACCGCTTTCGCCCCGGTCGAGCGCGTGACGTCCTCGCCCATCATCCGGCGCCGAAGCGTTCGCAGGGTCAGCTTCGAGATCAGCTTGAGCGTCTCGAACACACCCGTTCCGCCCATGGCCGAAGCCTCGACGACTTCGGTCTGACCGTTGGTGCCGAGGTGGGAGATGATCGTCTCCGGATCCGCGATGTTCGGCAGATCGCGTTTGTTGAGTTGGATCACGATCGGCAGATCGTCGAGATTGAGGCCGATCTCCCCGAGGTTCTCGCGGAGATTCTGAAAGCTCTCGACATTCGCTCCGAGCATCGCGTTCTGCGAATCGGCCACGAAGACGATTCCGTCGACGCCTTTCAGCACCAGCTTCCGGGTCGTGTTGTAGAACACCTGACCCGGCACGGTGTAGAGCTGCAGCCGGGTCTTGAATCCCCCGATCACTCCGACGTCGAGTGGGAGAAGATCGAAGAAGAGGGTGCGGTCCGCTTCGGTCTCGAGGCTGACCATCTCACCGCGGCTCTGCGGCGTCGTCTTCTCGTAGATGTAACGGAGATTGGTGGTCTTCCCACAGAGACCGGGACCGTAGTACACGATCTTTGCGGCCATCTGCATCGTCGCATAGTTGAAGAAGACCATGGCGGGGTTATTCGGCTCCGAGCGGCCGGCGTAGGCCGCCGATGGTAGCATCCGGTTTTCAGAGGGGTCAAGAAACCTGCCAATTGCGAAGAAGATCAATGATTTCCGCGATTTCCGGGGGCCTCTGGCCCGTTTTTTCCACAGCCCCGGCGACCTCGAGTGAGAGCCTCCGGTAGAGCTCCTCGATTCCCGGTACCGCCCCCAGCGCCTGGAGGTGGAGCTCGACCGTCGCGCGGTCGCCCCGCGCCACCGGTCCGGTGAACCTCGCGGCCGGCGGCGAATTCTCCCAGTCCCCGATCGCCGAGCGGGCGAGGGCGGCGATCGCCCTGCGACCCTCCGTCTCGTCGATGCCGGCGGACCGGAGAACGCCGCTTGCGATCTCGAGAAGCGCGGCGACGTGGTTCGATCCGAGGACCGCGCCCGCGTGGTAGAGCGGCTTGAAGGAGGTCTCGATCCGGCTCATCGGGGCGCCGAATGTTGCGGCGATGGTCCGGGCGACCTCGAGACTGGCGTCGGGTCCTTCGAACACCATCAGCGGTGGCGGAGACGGAGGGGTCCCAGCAGGGGGGAGGGCGGCGAGCGGATGGAGGGAAAAGCAGCGCGGGCCGGGGCCGAGAACCGAGCCGGGGAGCGACCCGCTTGCGTGAAAGCGGAAGGATTGCTCGCCGAGGAAGGGCTCGATCACCAGGGTCACCTGCGGGATCGCGGCGTCGGGCACGGCGACCAGCAGCAGGTCGGACTCCCGGACCACTCTTTCGATGGGCACGGCAGACGCATCGAGCAGCCGCGGGAGCTCGCTGGACGAGCCCGGACGGAGCGAAACCCCCACGATCGGACGGTTCCCTCTCCTCCAGGCATGACCGAATGCCCAGGCGGCTCTGCCTCCGCCGATGATTCCAAGTTTCACGTCCGGGTCCCGCTCGCGCTTATCATAAGAGGAACCGACATGCGGATTGCGATTGGGATCATCCTGCTCCTCGTTCCGACGGCCGGACCGGCCGCGGAGGCGGTGTGCGACGGAGCCGACCGGGGGTACCCGGAGGCTCTCTGTCTCTACCATCAGGGAAACCTGGAAGATGCGGAGGCGGCGTTTCGGAGTCTGGTGGAGGCGGACGATCCTCGGCCGGAGACGCTGAAGGGGCGTTACTTCCTGGTGCGGACGCTGATGAAGCTCCGGCGATGGCCGGAGGCGTCGGCTGAGCTGATCAAAATTTATTCGATCTCGCCCTCCTTCTATCGGGAGTGGAGCGGTGATTTTCTTCTCGGAGAGATTCGCCGTGCTCAGGGACTGGGCTGAATCTCTCCTTCGGGCGGATTCGCGGGTCAGGGAGAAACCGGAGATGCCGGCATCGAGCTTCGAACAGAGACGGAAGCTGCTCCAGCTCGAGGCGCTTCACGACGTGGGCAGGGCGCTCAACACGCTCCGCCCCGAAGAGGAGCTGCTCGAGGAACTGCTGTTGCGGGCGATCGCGCTCGCGGACGCGGCGTGGGGATTCGCGGTCACCGTGGACGAGGGGTTTCGGATCCAGCACTTGTTCACGGTCGGGATGGAGCGTGAGGAGATCGGGGAGAAGGTGATGAGCGAGGAGGCGATCCGCCGTGCGATCGCGCTTCGCACGCCGATCTCGACCGAAGCCGGACCGCTCGCCGGCGGCCGTGTCGGCTCGCTCCTGGTGGCGCCGCTCATGGCCACCGACAAGGCTCTCGGAGCGATTGCCGTGGGAGGAAAGGAGAGCCGCGGCGGGCGGACCGAGTCGTTCGACGCCGATGATCTCCGGTTTCTCGGATCCCTCGGTTCGATCGGCGCCGCGGCGATCGACAACACGCGGAACTTTCACCGGCTGGAGCTCGTGCGGGAATCGCTCGAAGACGAGAACCGGTCGCTCAAGCAGCGGATGTTTCGCGAGTACAGCGACCGACTCATGGTCGGCGACTCCCCCGCCATGCAGAAAGTGATCGATCTGGTCGCCCGCGTCGCTGGAAGCCACGCCAACGTGCTGATCCGCGGCGAATCGGGGACCGGCAAGGAGATGGTCGCCCGGCTCATTCACGGGAACTCTCCCCGGCACGACCGGCCGTTCGTCGCCATCAATTGCGCTGCACTTCCCGAGACTCTCCTCGAGTCCGAGCTGTTCGGCATCGAGCGGGGCGTCGCGACCGGCGTCGAAGCGCGCGCGGGGAAGTTCGAGGTCGCCAACGGCGGAACCGTCTTTCTCGACGAGATCGGCGACATCCCCGTGACGCTCCAGGCCAAGCTCCTCCGCGTGCTGCAGGAAAGAGAGATCGAAAAGCTCGGAGGGAGGCGGCGGATTCCGGTCGACGTCCGGATTCTCGCCGCCACGCACCGCTCGCTCGAAGAGATGATCGAGACGGGCGAATTCCGGCAGGACCTCTATTACCGGCTCCGCGTGGTGGAGATCTTTCTCCCGCCTCTGCGGGAGCGGCGCGAGGACATTCCAAAGCTGGTCCGCTATTTTCTGGACAAGTACGGGCGGCGCGAAGGACTCGAGAACGTCCGGATCGCCCAGGAAGCGCTGCAGAAACTGATGAGGTATCCGTTTCCCGGGAACGTGCGGGAGCTCGAGAACCTGATCGAGGGGGCGCTGGCGGTGACGGTCGACCCGGTGATCGCTGCGGATGAGCTTCTGATCCCGGCAGGCACCGAGGGGGGGGCACAGGGAGATCTGCTTGCGGATCTGCCGGAACTGCGGGAGCTGGAGCGACGCTACATTGGTCTGGTTCTGGAGCATACCGGGGGAAATCTGAGCAAAGCGGCCCGAATCCTCGGAATTGATCGGAAGACACTCTATCGGAAGAGGGAGGAGTGGTCCCATTCTGCCCCTGATGGGTCGAAACTACCCACTCCTCTAACTAATTGATACGGAGCAGTTTACGTGACTTAGAGTTGATCGCTGAGTGGCAGTGTGGCATTTTGTCGCATCCACATTCGCGGGAGACCGTTGGAAGATGTTGACTAACTCACTAGATATCAGTAATTTAGCTCGCGTGAGTTGCAGGTCGTTTGGCGTGGCAGTGCGGTTGCTCAGGGGTGGGGTTGAACACCACGCCGGAGGGCACGCATGCAACAGATCGCACACGCCGTCAAAGCCAAAGTCGAAGGGTTCCCCGTTTTCCTCAGCCTTCCCTTCCTGCTGGGGATCAACACCCTGGCCCTTCTGGCGCTCGACGCCAACCACGCCATTCCTGGCTGGGTCAAGTCGGCCGCCAGCCTTTTTCTCCTCTTCTGAGGAGGTAGCCTCCGAATGACCCAGACCGCGGAGCGCCAGATGGAGCTCACGCTCCCGATGTTGCCGGACGTCGAGATCGCCGCCGCGAAAGCGGCCGGCAACCTCGGGCGGCAGCTCGGCATGGACTCCGATGCGATCGATGAGATGGTTCACGCCATCGTCGAGGCCTGCATCAACGCCCGCGAGCATTCCTGTTGCGCCGACCAGCGCATCTATCTAAGATTCCGCGGAACCGCCGGAAACGACGGGCGACCGCGGATCGAGGTCTGGATCACCGATCATGGACGGGGATTCGATCCCGCGCATGCGCGGGCTCACCGTGCGACGTCGCCGGGGCGCCCGCAGAAGCGGGGATGGGGTCTCCAGATCATGGAGGCGCACATGGACGAAGTCGAGATTGACTCGACTCCCAGCGGAACGACGATCCGAATGGTCAAATACGGCGGCGGGAAATCATGATGACGGACGATCTGAAAGTGACAGTCGAGCGCCGTGGCACCAGTGGCGCCATCCTCTACACACGCGGCTACATCAACAACGTCGGGGGCGAAGAGATCGCCAACCAGGCGTACGAGCTGATCGACGGCGGGGTCGACACGCTGCTGCTCAACCTTCGCGAGACCAAGATCGTCAATTCGATCGGGATCTCCATCCTGATCGAAATCATGGAAAAGATGATGGAAAAGGGAGGGCGGCTCGGCTTCTGCTGCCTGACGCCCGTGATTTCCAAGACCTTCCAGATCATGGGACTCGCACAATACGCCCCGATCTTTACCGACGAAGAAAGCGCGATCCGGGAGTTCGGCCTGTAGAATTCGGGCGCCACCCCCGATTCGATCGGTCCGAACGGGCGGTAAGTGACATCCGATGATCCTCGCGCGCAAGTTCTCCGAGTTGGTCGCCGACCTCGAGAAACTCGACCGTTTTCCCCGTGAATCCGGCTCGATCCGATCCTCCGAGGGGGAAGCGATCCTCGAGGCTTTTCTCCACCACGGCGGCTTCGTCGCCGGGGCGGTCTGGCTCGCCGAGAGCGAAGGTAGCGGGCTGCGGCTTTCCGCGACCACTCCCGGATTCGAACCGCCGAAGCGGGTCGAATCCGCCATCCCCCCGGAGCCGGTCGACCGCCAGGCCGATCCCGCCTCTTTCGCCCTGTTCGCCGGGCTCGATCCGATGCCTCACGTTCTCATCCCTCTGTGGCACAACCAGGTGAGGCTCGGGCTCCTCGCGCTCTGCCGGCAGCAGGACGAGTCCGACGTCGATGACGGGAAAGGGCTCGAGCTGATCCGCGTCGGCGCCCGCTACCTGACCGCGCTGCTCAGGGCGAGGAGGATGGCTGACGAGGTTCGGGAGGGCGATTTTCAGCTCAAATACCGGTTGTGGGAGCTCGAGTCGCTCTACGACATCGGACTCTCGGTTGCCTCCACTCTCGACCTCGACGATCTGGCGGAGGAGATCCTGATCCGGACGATCTCTCTGCTCAATGCGCGGCGCGCGGCGCTTTACCTCCGGAAGGGAGGGAAGTTCGAGTTGTACCGCTCGTTCGGCGAGGTTCGGGCGAAGTTTCTCGAGGAAGAGCTCGACCGCCCGAGCCTCGATTCGCTGATCGAAGGGCGGAATCCAATTTCCCTGGTCGAGGGAGCCTCGTGCCTTTTCCCCGGCTGCTCGACCCTGCTCGCGGTCCCGATCATGACCGGGTCGGAGATCGTCGGGGTCGTCGCGGTGGCCGACCGCGAAACTCGCGATGGTGGGGTGTCTCCCTTCGAGGAGAACGACATTCGCCTTCTCCGTCAGTTCGGAAACCAGGCTGGCATCGCGCTCGAGAACGCGAGGCTGCATCGCGAAGCCCTCGACAAGCAGCGGATGGAGCGCGAGCTGCAACTGGCAGCGACGATCCAGCGCGACATTCTCCCGCGCCAGGTTCCCTCGATCGAAGGGATGGATCTGGCCGTGCTGGCGCGACCGGCGCGGCAGCTCGGCGGCGACTACTACACCTTCATCGAGCGCGACGGCGGGCTCTCGCTCTGCATCGCTGACGTGTCGGGGAAGTCGATTCCCGCCGCGATCCTCGTCTCGGCTCTCCATGCGGCGGTCCACCTGCTCTTCGCGGAGGGTCGAGATCTCGGCGAGATTGCGACCGAGCTGAATCGTCACATCCATCGCTGGTCGAGCGACACGAAGTTCGCCACCCTCATTCTCGCCACGATCGATGCCGATCATGGCCTGATCCGCTACGTCAACGCCGGTCACAATCCGGGCTACCTGATCCTTCCCGACGGAACGATCGACATCGTTCGGTCTCATGGACTCCCGATCGGCCTGATGTCCGACAGCCACTACTCCAGCCAGACGCGGAGGCTCCCAAAAGGATCGCTGATGATTCTCTACAGCGACGGCATCACCGAGGCGGAAGACCCGGCGGGAGAGGAGTATGGCAACGACCGGCTCGAGAAGGTCATCGTGCCGCTCGCCTCTGCTCCCGTGGGCGAGATCCGCGATGCGATCTCGAACGATCTCGAGAGCTTTGTCGGCGAGGCGCCCCAGTTGGACGACCAGACTCTCGTCCTCATCAGGGTGTGAGGCCTGTCCTCTGCCGGGCGTTCAGCGGCCGCGAAACCGAGGCGGACGCTTTTCGAAAAACGCCGCGATCCCCTCGCGTGAGTCCTCCGTCAGGAACGCCCGCTTCTGAGTCGTCCCCTCGAGCGTGAGCTGCTCATCGAGCGTGTTCGTGGCGGCCGCGTAAACCGCCTTCTTCAGCTCCCGGAGCGGAAGGGGCGGCCCGGCCGCGATCGAGCTCGCCAGCTTCATCGTCTCCTGCTCGAGCCGCTCCGGTCCCACGACCCGGTCGACCATCCCGATCTCGAGCGCCTCGGCCGCTTCCACCATCCGTCCGGTCATCATGATCTCGAGCGCTTTCGAGGTTCCCACCAGGCGCGGGAGCAAACACGTTCCACCCCAGTCGGGATGAAGGCCGATCCGGACGAACGTCTGGCCGAACTTCGCTGCCGTCGATGCCATTCGGTAATCGCAGGCCAGCGCCAGGTTGCATCCGGCTCCCGCCGCGACACCGTTGACCATCGCAATGACCAGCTGCGGCATCTCGCGAAGCCTCGTGACGATGTCCCTTCCCGCCTCGAGCAACTCCGAGAACCCGTCGACGTCTCCTTCGAGCTGGAGCGATCTCATCGCCTTCACGTCGCCACCGGAACAGAACCCGCGGCCCGCACCGGTCAGAACGACGCAGCGCACGCTCTCGTCGCCGCGGATCCGGTCGAGTGCCTCGACCAGGTTCCTCCGCATCTCTCCCGCGAATGCGTTCAGCGCTTCGGGGCGGTTGAGCGTCACTCTCGCCACACCGCTCCCGTTCTCCACCAGAATGTCGGGCATCGTCTCTCCTTCCTCGGAACGCACGGATGGTAGCCGCCTTCCGGGTCGAGAAAAAGAGGAGGGGAGTGAAAAAGAAAAAAGGCGGCCTCGCGGCCGCCTTCAGGACTCCTGATTCAGGCTTCTCACCGTTTCATCGCTTTGCCGATGAGCGCGGTGCCGACCGCCAGCGTTGCGATGCCGGCAGCGAGCCAGGCTTTGTGCTGTTTTGCGTTCCTCGTTCCGCGCCGGACCTGGACCCCGCTCTTGCGCGTGACCTTGCCCGCCTTCTGATCGAACCTGCGCGTGAATCGCTTTCCTGCCGGGGTGGCGAGGGCCTGGCTGCCTCCCCAGACCGCGGCCACCGAAGCGAGCCGTCCCGCCATCATTCGCGTGTCCCATTTCATGGCTTTCGTCGCCTCCTGTCGGAGTCGGATGGTGCAACCTGACTGCCAGACGGGCCCATCAGCCTCTTTCCTCCAGCTGAGTACGCTTGATCGGGCCATGAGCCGAAACTCGTGGACAGTCCACCACAGGCCGACCGGACTTCCCGTAAGCTCCACGCCGCCCGCTCCTTGCGCCGAGCCGTGCCATCGGCGCGACCGCTCGCGTCGCGTGACATTTCTCACAGCGCCCTGTACGAGCTCGCACAGGATCGAAGTGTTTCAGAGGCCATCATGCCCACTGCGATGGTCTCCGAGGCGGTTTCCGAGATTCGGCTTTCCACGTCCGCTCTCCAGGCGGCGGGTGCAGTCTTCGGCGCACTCAGCCGCACGGTCATCTGTCTCGACTCTTCGTTCCACATCACCTTCGCATCGTCGGCGCTCGACGCCGTTCTCGGCGCCGGGTCAGCCGAGCGTGCGGTCGGTCTGGACATCAGTGAAGTTCTCGGTCCGGGATTCTTCGAGCCTGGAGGTCCGCTTCGAGCAGCTCTCGAAGCCGGCGAGAAGCGCGAACGATGGCGATTGGTCGTCCGCTGTCCCGACGGAAGCGGGCGCGCGGTCTCGATCAGCGCATCTCCGATGACCGGAGCGGAACCCCAGTACGTCGTTCTCCTCCAGCCTGTCGACGAGTCGAGCGGCGCGCCGATCTCGTTTTCGGGTCTGGTGGCGCGTAGCCGGCAGATGGCTCAGATCTTCGATCTGATTCAGAGCCTGAGGACGAACGAGGCTCCGGTTCTCATCAGCGGAGAAGAGGGAACGGGAAAACGGCTCATCGCCCGCGCCATTCACGATCATTCGCCCCGGCGCAACGCTGTTTTCGTTCCGGTTTCGTGCGGATCGATCCCCGCGCAGCTGATCGGCTCCGAGCTGTTCGGGAACCTTCCTGAAGAGACCGGCCGTGGTGGCCGGGTCGAAGAGGCGAAAGCGGGAACACTCTTCCTGCAGGACGTGGAGAGACTTCCCCTCGAAGCCCAAACCCGCCTTTTGCGCCTCATCGAGAATCTGCCGGTCGGCCTCGAGCCGACGGACGCTTCCTCCGCGAGAGTCATCGCCTCGTCGACTGCCGATCTGCGAAAGAGCGTGCAGGAGGGGCGGTTTCGCGAAGATCTTTACTACCGGCTGCGATTCGTGCCGATCGAGGTTCCTCCGCTGCGCAGCCGGCGCGAGGACGTTGAGATTCTCTGCCGTATTTATCTGGCCCGCGCCAATGGCCATCAGGGACGGGAGCTGCGGCTCTCGCCGGATGCCGTCCGGGCCATTCTCCGCTATGACTGGCCGGGCAATGCGCCGGAGCTGGAGGCCGCGATCGAGTATGCGGCCGCGGTCTGCCGATCGGCCATCATCGTCCCCGAAGACCTTCCCGATGTCGTGCAGAGGCGCGTTCCGGTTTCGATCGAAGCGAGTGCGATCTCAATCGGAGCAGGCGATGCGGCCGAAGGGCTCCGCGTCCGGAATGCGCTCGAAGCGGCGCGCTGGAGGCGGGAAGAAGCCGCGCGGATGCTGGGGATCTCCCGGACCACGTTGTGGCGGAAGATGCGCGAACACGGCCTGCTCTGAGCCGGCGCCCGCTTCCTCCGGTCAGCGGTAGGCGATGACCACGAAGACCAGGCAGGAGACGATGAGGCTGACGACCACCGCCGCCAGGAGCACCCCCGACCGGGCCGTGAACATCAGCTCCCCTTTGTCGTCCTCTTTCTGAAGGCTCCTCCAGAACGCATACAGCAACGTTCCGGAGACCCCGAATGCCAGGAGCCCGATCACGGCGACGCCAATCATCATCCGGGTGAACTCCGCCTGCTCGAGTGCCGTGATTTCCAACATGCGGCGGAGGATACCGGATCGGGAGGTGGAAACAAACGCCGGCCCACTTCGTAGGTGAAAGCAGAAAAAGGGGGGAAGCCATGAACAATCGTCTTTTCCGCATCGGACTGCTTGCGGCGTTACTGGTTCTGGTCGCGATCCCGGCTCTGGCCGAGACGCTCGTCGAGAAGTCGGACCAGACCTACCCGCTCGCGGGTGGTGCATTCACCCTCGACAATGTGAATGGCGCGGTCGACATCCTCTCGTGGGACCGGCCCCATGTCCGCATCGAGGCCGAAAAGCGGGTTGAGGGGCGGAGCCGGGATGCGCTGGAGCGCGCCATGGCGCGCCTGGAGATCGACGTCAGCGAGAGCGGAGGAGGGGTTCGAGTCCGCACTCGCTATCCGAACAGCGGCGACAGCGTAATCGGATGGCTTGCAGGGTCGAAGACCAGTGCGAGCGTCCAATACAGGATCACGGTCCCGAAGCAGGCGAAGGTCATCATCGACACCGTCAATGCCAGGATCACGGCCGAGGGGGTTGAGGGAGGCTACGAGCTGGAGACGGTGAATGGCCGGATCGACGTTCGCCGGGGCGGCGGTCCGCTCGAGGCGTCGACCGTGAACGGGAAGATCCGCGCCGAGCTGATCCACACTCGAGGAGCTCTGAAGCTCGAGACGGTGAACGGCAGCATCGAGCTGGACCTGCCGCGCGAGATCCGCGCGGACGTTCATGTGTCGACCGTAAACGGGCGGATCAAGGCCAATCTCCCGCTCGTGAGCTCGGAGCTCGGGCGCCGGTCGCTGAAGGGGTCGATCAACGGGGGAGGGGGCGTTCCCATCCGCATCTCCACGGTCAACGGCTCGGTGACGATCGGTCCGAGCTGACGCGTGAGCATCCCCCGGGGGGGGGCTTTCACCCGGGGTGAGTCTGCCGTATTCTTCCCAGCGCCCGCGGCATGCCGCGGGCGCTCATTTCTCATGGCCCGTCTCGACGTTTCTCCCTCCGAGTTCGAATCGCTGGTCGCGCGCGCTCTCGACGAGCTGCCGCCCGAATTCGCCGAGCTGCTCGAGAACATCGCGGTCGTAATCGCCGATGAGCCCGACGAGGACGATTACGATCTGACCGACACGCCTCACGAGCATGAGCTTCTCGGTATTTTTCGAGGTGTGGCCCGAACCGATCTTTCGTGGACGCAGCTGCCTTCGCTTCCCAATCAGATCGTGATCTTCCGCCGGCCCATCCTCCGAGTTGTGCGCTCCCGTGCGGAAGTCGTCGCCGAGGTTCAGGAGACCGTCATTCACGAGCTCGGACACTTCTTCGGCCTCAGCGACGAGGAAATGCCCTACTGAGCGGCGGAGACTTCATCCCCCGTCCGGCGCTCCGAGGAAGAACCACGCAAGGCCTGGAACCCCAGCCCCTCAGACGAAGCGCGCCAGCAACTTCGTCGCCGCGATCACGATCAGGATCATGACGATGTTGAGCCGGAGACCGGCTCGGATCATCGATCCCAGCGGGAGTTGACCGCTTCCGAATACGATCGCGTTCGGTGGCGTCGCAACCGGGAGCATGAACGCACAGCTCGCTCCCAGAGCCGCGGGAATGCAGAGCATGAGCGGATCGATCCCGATCCCCACGGCGGCCGCCCCGACGATCGGAATGAACGTCGCCGCCGTCGCCGTATTGCTCGTCAGCTCGGTGAGGAAAACGATGACCGTCGTCACCACGAGCATCGCGATCCAGGGCGGCAGACCGTCCAGCCCGCCGATCCCGCTTCCGATCCACGCCGCCAGCCCGCTCGAATCGATCGCCTCCGCGAGCGCCAGCCCTCCTCCGAACAGGATCAGCACCGGCCACGGAACACGCTCGACGTCGCCCGGCCCGAGCAGAAACCTGCCTCGTTCGGTCCCGACGGGGAGCGTGAAGAGGCTGACCGCGGCCAGGATCGCGATCCCCGCGTCCGACAGGCCTGGGACCGTCCCCTCGAGCAGTGGACGAGCGATCCAGGCGCATGCGGTCACCGCGATCACGGTCGCGACCATCTTCTCCGCCGTTCCCATTCCGCCGAGCGCCCTGGCCTGCTCCTCGAGCTCCGCGCGCGTATCCCGCTGCTCCCTCGCCGCCATCGGATGAAGCCTGACGAGCAGCATCCAGCAGAGTGGGAGGGCGACGGCCGCAAGCGGCACTCCGAGCATCATCCATCGGGCGAAGCCGATCGTCCGTCCGAGAGTCTCCGCCGCCCAGCCGGCCAGCAGCGCATTGGGCGGAGTCCCGATCAGGGTTGCGAGTCCCCCGATCGAGGCCGAATAGGCGATTCCCAGCATCAGTGCCGTGGCGAAACCTCTCCGCTCCTCGTCGTTTTCAGCGCGGCTCGCCGCGATGACCGACAGGGCCATCGGCAGCATCAGAGCAACGGTTGCCGTATTGCTGACCCCCGCGCTGAGAACCGCCGTCGCCAGCATGAAGCCCAGCAGAATCTGGCGCGGCGATGTGCCCACCGCCCGGACGATCCTAAGGGCGATTCGGCGGTGGAGTCCGGAGCGCTCCACCCCCGCGGCGAGCAGAAAACCTCCGAGGAAAAGGAAGATGACCGGGTTCGCGTACGGGGCCGCGGTCCTGGGCATCGGAAGGATGCCGAGGAGAGGAAAAAGGACGAGGGGAAGAAGAGCGGTCGCCGCGATCGGGATCGGCTCGGCGATCCACCAGACGGCCATCAGGACCGCGACTGCCGCCGTCCGCCATGCGGGACCAGCGAGGCCCTCGGGGGAGGGAATGGAAAGGACCAGAAGGAAGAGTGCGGGACCGAGAATCAGTCCGATTCTTGCTCTCACGCGTTGAGTGTAGCGTAGGGCTCGCTGGAGCAGGGAGGGCGTGGGGCGGGGCGGCCATCTCCCTGCCAGGGGACGGCTTAACGCCCCCTTGCGCCGTCTTGGTTTCCGAATATAATCGTTTCATAAGTAAGAAATTATTAGTAGTTGCGGTTCTGTTTTCGAGATTTGCCGTGATTGTCTGAGAAGGCTCGATCCCTCCGTTTCCAACCGAGGAAAAGCAGCACGCAGTCGAAAGTCGAAGGAGAAGTGACGTTCATGAAGAAACAGGGCACCGTGAAGTGGTTCAATGACGCGAAGGGATTTGGCTTCATCACGCTGGAGAGCGGGGAGGACGTGTTCGTCCACTACTCCGCGATTGAGGGAGCTGGATTCCGCTCGCTCGCCGAGGGCGCGCAGGTGGAGTTCGAGTTGACTGAGGGGCCCAAGGGTCTTCAGGCGACCAACGTCACCACCGTCTGAGCGGACGGAAGGTCGAGGTTTCAACGACGCGGCGCGAAAGCGCCGCGTTTTCATTTTCGCGCGAAACTTCGCCGGAGGATCTCGAGTTGCGACGCGGCCGCCAGGGGAACGATCACCCAGAGGTAAATCGTTAGAGGAAGGATCGACGAGTCGGGAGTCTCCGGCACGGCTCCGAAGCGAGGCTCGAGGTGCAGAAGCAGGTAGCCGATGTTGACGATTCCGAACAGGCTCCAGGCGACGAGGCTTCTCGGCTGGCGGTCGAGCGGCACCGAGAGGAGCCACATCACTCCGATCGCGGTCACGGCAATGGCGATCTCGCCGAATCCGAATCGGGAAGCGAAGGGGGAGATCAGCCCTTTTCGTCCGAGGATCACGAAGGCGAGCCCGGCGGCGCGGAGGAAGTGAAAGCCGATCAGGATCCGGGCGTCGACGGCGTCGGCGCGCCGCCGCAGTACCGGGATGAGTCGGACGAGGGCGAAGATCGCGATTGCCACGCCTCCGACGACGATGGCAGTGGAGTCGGGAGCGAGGGCGGCGAGGCCGGATGAATCCTCCATGCTCCTAGATTAGCCGATCGCGCCCGTGAGGCTGCGAATTCTCTGGGCGCGGAGACGGAGGATCCATCCTCCGCCTCCCGTCCCCCGGCGCCGTCGCGCCATCTCGGAGAGGTGAGCCACCTCGTCAGGGACTCATCGTTCGTTCTGCGCGAGCAGGCCTCCCGGGAGGGAGCTCCGATCGGGAGTCCCGATCTCGCGGCACGAGGTTCGTTCCGACGACCCGGCTGGAATCGCCCTTTCCCGCCAGAATGTCCTCCGGACGGGCCACGTTTCGGCTCCGGTGCTCGGGTCGATCAAGGAGATGTTCGACCGGGTCACCGTGAAGAGCGGAAGCCCGGTCTGTTTCGCGGTTGCGCGATCCTGAAGGGACGCTGGCGTGATGTGACTCGGATGGGTGTGGACGATCGCCACGGTTCCTTTCGGGATGATGCCCTGGAAGGTCTCCCGCCGAAAATCTCTGCTCGCGGGCCAGAGAAGGCATCCGAATCTGCCGTTCTCGATCGTGAGAAAGGCGGCGCGCTCCTCGTTGCGACTTCCGACCCCGGCCCGCAGGAAAAGGTCATCGAAGAATGCGAGAACGCGGGGATCGGAGACCAGGCTGGCCGCCCAGTCCGAGTCCTCCGGGACCGTGGCTCGCGGAGCTTCGAGCACCGCAGCCGGCACACTTGCCGTTGCCGCGGCCCCCTCGGCTGCCGACAGCGCCGAACTGACGAGAGCAAGAAACAGAAAGAGCAGGGTCGTGCGAATCGCCATGACGGACTCCTTTCGTGCTTCGAAAGGAATCTCCGGCCCGAAGCTGTGAAGGTTCGGGCGGAAAGGCGAACAAACGCGCAACCCTGAGTTGCGGCCGGTGTTACGTGCTGACGGCCCGTTCACCCGAAAAGGGAGCAGACGCGGGCGATCGGTGACATGAACCGCCTCGATGCGATCGAGTGGTCACGGGATCAGGAAGAAAGGGGGCTCCAGAAGGGGAGGAAGGGAGAAAAGGAAACGGACCGGTGAACACCGGTCCGGTCAGAATTCCGTGACGGCTCGGCGAGCGCGTCAGAGAAGGACGAGGGCTTCGAGAGCCGGTCGGTTGTGAATGATCAGAGTGGACCCTTTCACCGAGATCAGGTTCTTCTGCTTGAAGTCACCGAGAAGGCGCGTGACGGTCTCCCGGGAAGTGCCGATCATCTGGGCGATCTCCTGGTGAGTCATCGTGAGCTTGATGCGGGTTCCCTGGTCGGTGTCCTTCCCCGCGTCGTCCGCCCACGAAAGGAGAAGGTTGGCCATTTTTTCAGCCGCGGAATGGGAAAGGCCGAGCGATCTGACGTGGTTCTCGGCCGACTGGCATTCGTCGGCGAGCTGCTGGGCAGCCCGGAAGCAGGCGTCGCCATGCTCGTTCAGAAAGCGGAGGAAGTCATCGCGCTTGACGAAATTCACCTGAGAGGGTTCGACGGTCTCGGCGCTCGCCTTGTGAGGCTTGCCGGAGAGGGCGCTGGAGATGCCGAGGACTTCGCCTTCCCCGGCGACCCGGGTAATCAGCATCTTTCCCTCGCTCGAGGCGGTGGTGAGCTTCGCGCGGCCGTGACACATGATGTAGATACCGCGGGGCGGCTGCCCCTCGGCAAAGAGGATCGATCCGGCCGGGAAAGTCGTCGTGAATGCCATCGCATTCAACGCCGCGCTCGCCTCGGTCGGAAGGTTGCAGAAAAAGCGATCGCTTTTCCACCGGCAGTTCAGACAGTCCTCGAAAACCTCGAATCCGTAGGGAGACCGCATTCATCCTCCATGCTCTCGGATGGTGGAACACAGCCGGTGCAGCGAAAATTTTACTCTTTACAGG
Source organism: Thermoanaerobaculia bacterium (assembly GCA_046261635.1). GTDB lineage: Bacteria > Acidobacteriota > Thermoanaerobaculia > Gp7-AA8 > Gp7-AA8 > JBHEPS01. Next base: position 25,862 of record JBHEOL010000266.1, read on the forward strand.
GCTGTGGCGGGGGCGGATTCGACCGGGAGATCGAAGAGAATGCGGGTCACAGGGTGGGCCCGGCGTTCAGCCGGGCCCGGACCCCTGCCGGTTCGACCCGGAATCAGCGCTCGTGGAGACTGGCCACTGGCTGGCGGAGTAGGCGGCTCGCCTTGCGAGTGGGCGGGATGCAGAGCCCATCGAGGAGAATTTCGTGCAGCGAGCCGTGGGCCCGGTAGCCATTCACGGCGATGAAATGATCGAGGCGATCGCGTGCATCACCGGGCATGAAATCGGTGGATCGGGTCAGGGTCTGCGCCGCCGGGCCCTCATAGAATTTCACGAGGCGGATCTGATCGAGCACCGGGGGAGCCTCCCCGAGCGTTTTGAGCCGATCGACCGATTCGAGCAGCACGGAAGGCGAGATGACGGGTTGCATCACCATGAGGGTCCAGCGCGGGTCTCCATCCACGGCGAGGTCCGGATCCTCATTCCACCAGATGCACTCGAGGGGCATGACCGCGAATTCCATGACTTCGGCGCGGCTGACCTCGAGCCGCGCCTCGAGTGAGACCCGGCAGAGGGCGTCGGCGGCGTCCGCGAAGGCGGCGATGTCGGCGGGATGGCCGATTCCGTCGATGGCGAGATAGTTCATCCGCGGGGCGTGAACGACCTCGACCTTCTTCTCTGAGCCGGCGTAAAGCGAGCGGAACTGTTTCCGGTAGTCCACGGAATCCAGACCGGAAGGTCCGCTGGTGCTGGCTGCTCCGCGGTTCCTCTGTCCTGTTTGGGCTGTGGTGATCATTGGGACTATGAGACTCGATCGGAGCGAGTGAGCCGAAGGAGGCGGGTCACAGCCCTTTTGTGACCGATAACCCGGGGAACGAAGAGCGGCACGATCTGCCCACGGGCAGAAGGCGCGCGGATTTTCCTCGCGAAGGCGCCGGGGATCAGGCGCGGACGAGCTTTCGCGCGAGCGCAGAGACCAGGTCTCCGGCCATCACGATGGCCGAGCCGACGAGAATCAGGAGGAACATCTCGTCATAAATGAACCGAGCGCGTGCATCCTGGATCCAGAAGCCGAGCGAAGCGACGCCGAGCATTCCGAGCACGGTCGCCTCGCGCACACACGTCTCCCATCGATAGAAGAGGAAGAGGAGAAATCGCGGGAGGGCGGCGGGAAACAGGCCGAAGGCGGCGATCTGGCGCCTCCCCGCGCCGACGCCCCGAAGAGCCGCGAACGGAGAAGGCGGCAGGTTCTCGACCACCTCGGCGTCGAGCTTCCCGAGGATCCCGGCATTGTGAATGGCCAGGGCGATGATGACGGGCCAGGCGGTCGGGCCGAAGACCGCGATGAGAAGAAACGCCCAGACGTACTCGGGGATCGCGCGGAGAAAGATGAGAAAGACGCGCGTGCCGGCGACGAGCGTGCCGAAGGAGGCTTCCACCACCCTGCGCCTGGCCGATCCGGGGATGTACGGATCAGCCGCGGCAAGCGTGCGTGTGGCGGCGAACGAAACCAGGAGACCGAGAAGTGCGGCGAGAAAGATCGCGACGACTGAAATCGCGAGAGTGGCAGCCGCGCCTTCGAGCCCCTTCTCCTGCATGACCTCGACCGCCCATCGGATCGCGATCGGCCAGTCCCAGTCGCGCTGTTGAAGAGGATAGGGGCGAAGCTCTCCGAGAAAACGCTCGAGATTTGCCGCGCGGCGGGCGCCCCACAGGCTGCCGAGGCTCGGCAGGAGGCGCAGCCATGAAAGTGCAGCGATGAGTGCGAGGACGACGAGCGACCCACGCGCGAAGCGATTGATCGGCCG
>JBHEOL010000272.1:0-7961 GCA_046261635.1 Thermoanaerobaculia bacterium
GTCACGCCGGAGGTCGCGGGTTCGAGTCCCGTCGGCCCCGCCATTTTGAATCGACATCGATTCCAGCCCGCGACCTTCGCGGGCTTTTTCTTGCGGGCTGCCCACGCGACGGATCCGGCGAGATTTTGTCGGCTCGATGTAGAATCGCGCCCCGGACCGCGACCATGAGCGAAACGTTCTACATCAGTACCGCCATTCATTACGTCAACGATCTCCCGCACATCGGCCATATTTACGAGAACGTCGTCGCCGACGTCATCGCCAGGTACAGACGCCTCCAGGGCGACGACGTCTTCTTTCTGACAGGAACCGACGAGCACGGGCAGAAGATCGAGCGAAGCGCGGCCAAACAGGGTCTCTCTCCGATCGAACTCGCCGACCGCGTGGTGGCCGACCACCATCGCCTCAACCGCGCCCTCGGGATCTCCAACGACGATTTCATCAGGACCACCGAGTCGCGTCATCGCCTCGGCGTGTACGAGCTCATCCGCCGCATCCAGGAGAACAACCCCTCAGACCTCTACCTCGGCGAGTTTTCCGGATGGTACTGCCAGAACGAGGAGAGCTTCCTCACCGAGACCCAGGTCGCCGACGGAAAATGCGAGAGCGGCCATCCCGTCGAGCGGATGACCGAGCACAACTACTTTTTCAAGCTCTCGCGATACCAGCAACCGCTGCTCGAGCTCTATCGCGCCAATCCGGGGTTCGTTCAGCCCCGCTCGCGCTACAACGAAGTGATCTCCTTCGTCGAAAGCGGCCTGCGCGATCTTTCGGTCTCTCGCACGACCATCCGCTGGGGCATCCCCTTTCCCGGAGCTGCCGGCGAGAGCGGCCACGTCATCTACGTCTGGATGGACGCTCTGACCAATTACCTCTCGGCCCTCGGTTTCGGCTCGGCCGACGATGCGCGGTTCCGCCGCTTCTGGCCCGCCGACGTCCATCTGATCGGCAAGGACATCATCCGCTTCCACGCCGTCTACTGGCCGGCGTTCCTGATGGCGGCCGGCCTGGAGCTTCCGAAGTCGATCCTCGCCCACGGCTGGTGGCTCCGCGACAACGAGAAAATCTCGAAATCAGTAGGCAACATCGTCCGTCCCGACCACATCATCGAGCAGTTCGGTCCCGATCCTCTGCGGTATTTCCTCTTGCGCGAAATGGTGTTCGGCCAGGATTCGAACTACTCCGACGAGGCGTTCCTGGGCCGCTACAACGCCGACCTGGCCAACGACCTCGGCAATACGCTCTCGCGCGGACTCAAGATGAGCGAGACGTACTTCGACGGAAAGACTCCGCCGGTCCCCTGCGACGACAACGACGTGAAGACGGCAGCCGAGGCCGCGATCCCGGAGTTTCGCGAAGCGATGGATCGCTACGCGTTCCAGCGTGCGCTCGATGCCGCGTGGAAGCTTCTCGTGGCCATCAACGCCTATATCGTCAGCCGCGAACCGTGGAAGCACTTCAAGGAGAAGGGAGCGGACGAGGCTCTCTCCCGCATTCTCTGGAACGTGCTCGAAGGATCGCGCATCGTCTGGACCATGCTCTCCCCGTTCATGCCGGCACTCGCCCCGGAGGCACTCCGCAGGCTCGGCGCCGCGAGCGTAACCCTCGACGGGAAGGCGCTCGCGTGGGGAGCCCTGCCGAACGACGCCCCCCTCGCCCCCGGCGAGGCGCTCTTCCCCCGCATCGACTCTGACGCATTTCTCTCAGCAGCGACCTCAGGAGGACCCGTGACCGAACCGACCCGACCGACCACCGAGCCCACTCCCCCGGAAGAGAGCAAGGAGGAGAGCGGTCCTCCACTCGAGACGACGCAGGCCATGCCGCCCGACGCGTCGAAGATCTCGATCGATCAGTTCATGGAAGTCGAGCTCCGGGTCGCGCAAGTCGTCGCGGCCGAGCGCATCGAGAAGTCGAAAAAACCGCTCAAGCTGCGCGTCGACGATGGTGACGGCGAGCGCCAGCTCGTCGCCGGGATCGCGACCAAATACACCCCGGAGGAGCTCGTCGGCCGGAAGGTCGTCATCGTCGCCAACCTCAAACCGGCAAAACTGATGGGCACCGAATCGAATGGGATGGTGCTGGCCGCCTCCATCGACGGAGAACCGAGCCTGCTGGCGGTCGACGCGAGCGTGCCCAACGGTACGAGGGTACGGTGAAGCGAAGGGCGAGAGTTTGCGCTTTCTCGCCCTCGACCCTTGTTTTTTTCCCTATTGATCTGGCCCCGGATCGCTGCACGGACCTATGATGTCGGGTAGGACGGCACGAAGCCTTCGATGCTCGATAAAGACCGTCCATGTCCGGCACGTTCGTGCGAGCCGAACACCCCTTCCGATGGCCACGGAAGGGGTGTTACTTTCACACCCCGACCGGATGCCAGACCGTTTTCATCTCGAGGAAATCAGCAATCGCGGCGAGCGATCCTTCCGAGGTGACGTTTCCGCGGATGGTGCGCTTGACGTTTTCCGCGGCGGCGATCTCCGCGTCGCGCAACTCGTCGCCGGTGACCGCGGAGAGATCGATCGCGTTCACGTCCATGTGCGCCGCAATCCACGAGAGAAGCTCTTTCCTGAAGCCTGAGATCAGGTTCACCACCCCGGCGGGAACGTCGGAAGTCGCGAAGATCTCTCCCATCGTAATGCCGGGAAGAGGACGCGATTCGGAGACGATGGCCACGACGGAGTTCCCGCCGACCAGCGCCGGAGCGAGGCGCGCGGTCAGCCCCAGCAGCGAGGGCGTCTCGGGCGCGAGCACGCCGACCACGCCGGTCGGCTCGGGAAGGGTGAAGTTGTAGTAGGGGCCGGCCACCGGGTTGACCGACCCGAGGACCTGGGAGAATTTGTCGGACCACCCGGCGTAATAGACCCAAAGGTCGATCGACTTTTCGACCTCTCCCCTGGCCTCGGAGCGTCCTGCGCCCGCGCGGCGCAGCTCTTCCTCGAGCTCACCCGCACGCGACTCGAGAACCTCGGCGATCCGGTAAAGAATCTGCCCGCGATTGAACGCCGTGCGCGAGGCCCAGGCCGGCTGTGCTTTCCGCGCCGCCGCAATCGCGTTCCGCAGGTCCTTACGCGAGCCTCGGCATGCGTTGGCGATCAGCTCTCCCTTCGAGGAGCTCACTGGATAGAACCTCCCTGATTCGGTTCGCGGAAACTCCCCGTTGATGTAGAGCTTCCAGGTTTTGCGCACGTTCAGTCGACTCATCCGATGCTCCACGACCTCTCAGGAAAGTTTCACGTAAGGCGCGAGACCGTGCAGGCCGCCCTCGCGGCCGAACCCCGACTCCTTGTATCCCCCGAAGGGAGAGGAAGGATCGAACTTATTGTAGGTGTTCGCCCAGACCCCCCCCGCCTTGAGCTTCTGCGCGATCTTGAGGATGCGCGAGCCCTTCTCGGTCCAGACTCCGGCCGAGAGCCCGTACGGCGTATTGTTCGCGCGCTCGAGGGCCTCTTCCGGAGTCCGGAAGGTCAGGACCGAGAGTACGGGACCGAAGATCTCTTCTTGCGCGATGCGGTTCGACTGCGCCACGCCGGTGAACAGGGTCGGCGCGAACCAGAACCCGCGCGAGGGAAGCTGGCAGGACGACTGGAACATCTCCGCCCCCTCCGACACGCCGCTCTCGACGAGCTCCTGGATCTTTTCGAGCTGCTGGCGCGAGTTGATCGCGCCGATGTCCGTGTTCTTGTCGAGGGGATCGCCGAGGCGAAGGGTCTCGATCCGAGCCCGCAGTTTTCTCATCAGAGGCTCGGCGATCGATTCCTGGACGAAGAGCCGCGAGCCGGCGCAGCAGACGTGCCCCTGATTGAAGTAGATGCCGTTGACGATTCCCTCGACCGCCTGGTCGAGAGGAGCGTCCTCGAAGACGATGTTCGCGGCCTTGCCACCGAGCTCGAGCGTCACGCGCTTTCCAGTCCCGGCGAGAGCGCGCTGGATCCGCTTGCCGACATCGGTCGAGCCCGTGAATGCGATCTTGTCGACGTCCGGATGGCGAACGAGCGCCGCGCCCGTCGCCCCTGCACCGGTGATGATGTTGACCACACCGGGAGGAAGGCCGGCCTCCTGGAAGATCTCGGCGAGCATCATCGCCGTAATGGGGGTCGTTTCGGCCGGTTTGAGAACGACGGTATTTCCGGTCGCCAGCGCCGGCGCGATTTTCCACGCCGCCATCAGGAGCGGGAAGTTCCAGGGGATGATCTGTCCCGCGACGCCGAGTGGCTCGACCTTGCGCGTCGGAAACGCGTACCCGAGCTTGTCCGCCCAGCCGGCGTAATAGAAGAAATGCGCGGCCGCCAGGGGGATGTCGATGTCGCGCGACTCCTTGATCGGCTTGCCTCCGTTGAGGGTCTCGGCGACCGCGAGCGCGCGGGCTTTCTCCTGGATCAGCCGCGCGACGCGAAAGATGTACTTCGCACGCTCGGCCGGCCGGATCTTCCGCCACGTCTTGTCGAACGCACGCCGGGCTTCGCTCACCGCCGCATCGACGTCGGCGTCGCCCGCCTGGGCAACTTCCGCGAGCGTCTCTTCGGTTGCGGGGTTGATCGTGGAGAAGTAATCGCCCGAACGCGGCGGAACGAACTTCCCGCCGATGAAGAGCTCGTACCTCGAGCGGATCGGAACGTGATCCGTCGCCTCGCGGGACGGGGCGTACTCCCAGGGAACCGGGAGAGCCGCCGCCGGCCCCGGCTTGAGGCGCTCGAGCGCGCCTTCAGGATCGTGAATTTGTTCGGTCGTCATGTCGGCTTCCATCAATCGAGAGTGAAATAGTCCGCTGACTGGTAAGCGCCCGTCGCTTCCTTGCGCAGCTGCATCAGAATGTCGTTCAGGAGCGAGCTCGCCCCGAAGCGGAACAGGTCCGGAGTCATCCACTCGGCCCCGAGCGTCTCGTAGAGCATCACGAGGTACGCGAGGGCGAGCTTGGCATTCGAGATCCCTCCGGCCGGCTTCATCCCGATCCGCACGCCCGTGAGATGCTGAAAGTCGCGAATCGCCTCGAACATCACAAGCGTCACCGGCAGAGTGGCTCCAACCGGAATCTTTCCCGTCGAGGTCTTGATGAAGTCGGCCCCGGCGTACATCGCGATCATCGAGGCCTTGCGAACCTGGTCGTAGGAGCCGAGCTCACCCGTCTCGAGGATGACCTTCAGATGCGCCGGCCCGCACGCGTCCTTCACCTCGGCGATCTCGTCGAACATCGTCTGGTAGGCGCCCGTGAGAAAGGCCGACCGGTTGATGACCATGTCGATCTCGTCGGCGCCCATTGCGACCGTCCGCCGCACCTCGTCCAGCTTGACCTCGAGCGGACTCTGGCCGCTCGGAAAAGCCGTCGCAACGGCTGCCGTCTTCACGCCGCTTCCCTCGAGAGCCCGCCGCACGAACGGCACCATGTTCGGGTAGACACAGACCGCTCCCACGTGGGGAATGCTCCCGTCGAGGGGATCCGGCCGGATCGCTTTCCGGCAGAGCGCCAACACCTTGCCGGGCGTGTCTTTCCCCTCGAGCGTGGTCAGGTCGATCATGCTGATCGCGAGCCTCAACGCCTGAACCTTCGTCTCCTTCTTCAGAGACCGTTTCGCCAGAGAGGCCGCGCGCTCCTCGACCCCGACCTGATCGACGGGGACCAGAGTGTTGAGCGCATCCGCAAGGCTGCGCCGATAGTCGGTCGATGCCGGACGCGCCGGCTGCTGTCTGGTCGTGAGCTCGCTCATGATTCGGCCGTAACTTAGCACAGGAAAGGGCGCCTCACGGCGCCCTCTCGGAATGTGGCGGCGGAGCCTCGCCTTCCGGCCCGAGCTACTCGACGCGCATCAGGCGCTGCCGCACCGGTGGCAGCGACTCGCTCGGGGGTTCCAGCAGGATGTTCGACTCCGACCCCGTTTCGGCTGGCGCGGACGGACGGTCCGTCGCACGGCGCCGCACTCCCTCGTCCACCACCGGCCGCCACCCTTGATCGGTCAGGGTCCAGAGGTCCGAGAAGTAGGATCCGGCGTAGCCGGCGTAAGCGGTCAACTGCTCGAGCGTCGGATCCCAGGCGAGCCCACCATTCATCCGGGCCGGGATCTCGGTCGATTCGGCGACCAGGGTCCATCTCGATCCATTCCAGGTGTAATGCTCGTCGATGAACTCCTCGTCTTCGTTCTTCCCGCCGACCATGTGGACCAGTCCCGTCTCGAGGTCGGTACCGATGAGCGCTCCGTAACGCGCCGCCGGCGAATTGACGTTCGTCAGCTCGACCCAGTCCTTGCCGTCGAATGCCCACGTGTCCCCGAACCTGAGCAGCTTTCCTTCCTCTTTCTCCCGGCCGATTCCGCCGTAAAGAATGGTTCGCTGGCTCACGGGATCGAAGAACATCATCGCGAGTGCTCGGAAACCGGGAGTTTTCCCGTCGACTTTGGTCCAGCTCGAGCCGTTCCACGTCCACGTCTCCCGCGAGTAGTTCGCCGTGAAGCCGCCGTAGAGCACCGACCGGCCGAGCTTCGGATCGAACTCGAACGATCGCCACTGCAGGACGGGCGGCTTCCTGTCCACGTTCGGGAACGAGGTCCATGAAGCGCCGTCCCACTCGTGCACGGACGAGTCGTTGCAGACGATGACCAGGCGCTTGCGCGTAGAGTCCCAGGTCCCCACGGGATAAACGCAGGAGCTCGGCTGGCCGGAGGCATCCACCCTCTGCCAGTGCCCGCCGGAATACTTCCAGAGATCGCCAAAGGCACTGAGTCCGCCGAAGAGCCAGACCGCATCATGCTCGGGTGCGCTCTCGAACACCATCAGCGACCTCGGGGTGGGCGTCTTCGTCGTACTCGCGCCCAGCCAGCGGCCATCGCGATAACGGTAGGTGTCGTTGCGGTCGAATCCGAACTCGGTGCCGCCGAACAACAAAGTCTCGCCGCGCGCCGGATCATAGGTCATCGCGTGGCCGAGAACGCCGCCGATGATTCCGCCGGTCGTGGTGATCTTGGTCCAGTTGGTGCCGTTCCACTCCCAGGTCTCGCCCAGAGCATTTCCGTTGATGCAGCCTCCCCCAGCCAGCAGGACGTTCCCGTTGTGCTCCTGCCAGACCAGGCCGGTGAGGTTGACGCATTCGGGGAGAGTTTCAGGCTCGATTCGTTCCCAGCTGGACCCGAGGTAGCGGTACATCACCGTCGTGCCCCTCGTGAGAGAGCCGACCTCATCCGCCATCGCCATCATCAGGATCTCGCCACGCGCCTCGTCCCAGACCAGAGCCGGGTTCAATACCGCCGGTCCGTCGGAACCGGTCTGGATCCAGCTCGTCCCGTCGAACTCCCAGGTATCGCGGAGGGTCGTGTCGGCCGTCGAGCCGCCGAAGATGACGAAGCGGCCGCGGGCGCGATCGAACGCGTGTCCGGGGAGCCGGCGCGCAGGAGGCGAGGCCGGCGTCTCGATCCGGGTCCAGACGCGATTCTTGAACTGCCAGGTATCGCTGATGATCTCATCGCCCGTGGTTCCCCCACCCCAGAGCAGGATCCGATCGTTGTCGTGGTCCGTGACCATCGCAAAGGCAGCCCGGGGAGAGGGCACCACGTCGAAATAGCGCTGCACCCAGCGCCGGCCGGTCCACTCCCAGGTCTCGGCGAGGTGGTCGCGCGCATCGCGCCGCTCACCCCGGACGAACATCGGAGTCAGCCCCCCGAACAGGACGGGGCGGTCGATTCCCGGATCGAAAGCCAGGCGGGCGCTGGTGCGGGACGACGGCTGGCCTTGAGCGGGAACGGCGGCGAGAACGGATAGGATCACTCCGCAGGCGATGCGGAGAAGGAAGCCGGAAGCGCGTGTCATCGGGTTTGAGGGCCTCTCGCTGGGTAAGTGTCAGAAACTATGAGTTGAGACGGCTGTGCGGGCGCAACGGTCCCGGGAGGGGACAAATTCCGATTCCGAACGATCGAATCTCCCGGGCCGAACCCCTCAACTCGCGCCCGAGGAGTCCCTTCCCGCCTCGCGTCTCTCGG
>JBHEOL010000290.1:0-3793 GCA_046261635.1 Thermoanaerobaculia bacterium
GGTATGCAATCCAGCGCCAGAAGCACGATATGGAGCAAGCGACCCTCCACAACGGAGAGCTCATCAGCGACGTTCTGCTTCGGACGCTGTCGTTCTCGATGCTCCGGAACGACCGTGAGGCTCTGATGGCGATGGTCAAGACGGTGCAGGACGAGCCGGGCATCATCGGCGTCCGGATCTTCGACCGGGTCGGCGGGATCCGTTACTCCGGCACACCAGACGAGGTCGGGATGGTCGTCTCGACCCGGTCTCCCTCCTGCTCGGTCTGTCACCTCGAGGGGGAGCCGAAGCCGAGTATCCCGCGCTCCGAGCGCTTCCGGATCTACCGGGAAGGCAACGAACGGATCCTCGGCGTGATCACGCCGATCCTGAATTCCCCGACCTGCTCGAATGCGGATTGCCACGCGCATCCGGCGGACCAGCAGGTTCTGGGCGTCCTCGACACCACGCTCTCTCTCGAGGAGACCGAACAGTCGATCGCCGCGGGGGCGCGGGCGCTGATGATCTGGGGATTGGTCTCCGTCCTGATCGTGGCCGCGCTCGGGTGGATTTTCGTGTGGAAGATGGTCCATCGCCGCGTTCGGTCGATCACGATGGCGACGGGAAAGCTCGCGGCGGGCGATCTCGGATATCAGATCGCGGTTCGCGGCTCGGACGAGCTGGCGACCCTGTCGCATTCCTTCAATCGGATGAGCCGCGAGCTGAAGGATGCCCGTGAAGAAATCACCGACTGGGGCCGGAATCTCGAGACCCGGGTCGAGCAGAAGACGGCCGAACTGAGTGCCGCGCACCTGCAGATGATGCAGGCGGAGAAGATGGCCTCGCTCGGCAAGCTCGCTGCGGTGGTCGCACACGAGATCAATAATCCCCTTTCGGGAATCCTGACCTATGCGCGCCTGCTCCGCCGGTGGATGTCGACGGCGGAGGGGGCAGATTCCCACCGCGAGGACAGCCTGCAGTCGCTCGCTCTGATCGAGTCGGAGAGCCGCCGTTGCGGGGAGATCGTGAGGAACCTTCTCTCATTCGCACGCGAGACCCCGATGCACCTCACGGCCGTCTCGATCGAGTCGGTGATCGAGCAGAGCTCCCGGCTGCTCGAGCACAAGATGGAGCTGTCGGGAATCGCGCTACACCGTCGGATCGAGGTGGATCTTCCGCAGGTGCTGGGCGATTCGGCCCAGCTCGAGCAGATTCTGCTGGCGTTGATGATCAATGCAATCGACGCCATGCCCGAAGGCGGGAACCTGACCATCTCTGCCGAGAATGCCGATGGCGAGCTCCGGCTCGTCATCGAGGACGACGGTTGCGGAATCCCCGAGGAGGTCCAATCCCGGATCTTCGAACCGTTCGTGACCACGAAAGAAGGAAGCGGTGGGGTCGGCCTTGGCCTGGCGATCAGCCAGGGAATCGTCGATCGTCACCGGGGACGGATCGAAGTGGACTCGGCAGTCGGTCGCGGGACCCGCTTCTGTATCCGTCTGCCGTTCGCTAAGGCGGCCGAGCCGGCCGCTGCGTTTCACGAGGTGATCTGATGGCATCGGGAAGAATTCTCATCGTCGACGACGAGCTCTCCGTGAGGGACTCGCTCCGGAGGTGGTTTCAGGAAGATGGCTACGAAGTCGGGGTTGCCGAAAGCGCGAGCGATGCGCTGACCCGGCTCGCCGAGAGGGAATGGGATCTGGCGCTGGTCGACATCAAGATGAGGGGGACCGACGGCATCGAGCTCCAGCGGCGCATGAAGGAGGTCCGCCCCGGGATGATCGTCATCATCATGACCGGCTACGCGTCCGTGGAGACGGCCGTCGCCGCCCTCAAGAACGGCGCCTACGATTACGTCACCAAACCTCTCGACCCGGACGACATCTCCAACCTGATCGCCAACGCCCTGTCTCACCATCAGACGCGCCGGGAGAACGAACGGATGCGGGAATGGATCGACGACGCCGTCGCTCCGGAGTGGTCTCTGATCGGCCAGAGTCCCGCGATGAAGCGGGTGATGGAGGCCGTCGAGACCGTCGGCCCCACCGATGCGACCGTGCTGATCACAGGCGAGAGCGGCACCGGCAAGGAACTGGTCGCCCGTGCGATTCACCTCGCCAGCTCCCGCCGCTACCACCCGATGATCACCATTCACTGCGGGGCGCTCACCGATACGCTGCTGGAGAGCGAACTGTTCGGGCACGAAAAAGGGGCCTTTACCGGGGCTCAGTACCGGAAGAAGGGAAAATTCGAGCTCGCCGAAGGGGGGACGGTCTTTCTCGACGAGATCGGCGACATCAGTCTCAAGACTCAGACCGACCTACTCCGCGTCCTTCAGGAGCACGAGGTGACCCGGGTCGGCGGCCATCAGACGATGAAAGTCGACTTCCGCTGTGTGGCCGCAACCAACAAGGTGCTCGAAACGTTGATCGAGGAGGGCAGCTTTCGCCCCGATCTCTATTACAGGTTGAACGTGTTCCGCATCGAGATTCCGCCGCTGCGCGACCGGCGCGACGATATCCCTCTCCTGGTCCAGCACTTCATCCGTAAGTACTCGCTGTCGATGAACAAGAAGATTGCCGGCATCGCTCCTGCAGCCATGCAGACACTCCAGGAGCACGAGTGGCCGGGGAATGTGCGCGAGCTCGAGAATTCCGTCGAACGCGCCATGGTGCTGGTCCGCGGTGACGAGATCGGGGAGGAGCACTTCAGCATCCGCACGAGGAATGGCGCGCCCGAGGGGAAATCACTCGAGGAGATCGAAAGGTCGCACATTCTCCGAGTCCTCGACGAGCAGGGAGGGAACCAGACGCGCGCCGCCGAGGTCCTCCACATCGACCGCGTGACTCTGCACAACAAGCTCAAGCGCTGGGGCTGGACTCGGCCTCACGGCGGATCGCGATGAACTCTGCGGTGCTCGTCCCGATCGGGGCGGTACCCGACGCACTGCTGGGAGCCGTCGTCCATGAGCTGGTTCACGCTCTCGGATGGCAGTGCGACGTCAGCCGGCTCGAGATCGATCCTCAGATCGGTTTTCACGTCGAACGCCAGCAGCACCACTCGACCGAATTGCTCCGCCACCTGCTGGCGCGCACCTCCGGCGAGGCGAGACCCGTCATCGGCCTCACTCCCGTCGATCTTTACATCCCGATCCTCAAATACGTCTTCGGAGAAGCCGAGCTCGGAGGGCGCGGGGCGGTCGTGGGGTATCGCCGTCTCCGGGAGGAGTTCTACGGGCTGCCCGACGATCCCGCGGCCCTCGCGCGCCGCGTAGGGTGCGAAGTGATTCACGAGCTCGGTCACGTCGTCGGGCTTCACCATTGCGAGAACTACTCGTGCGTGATGGCCTCGGCTCATTCGGTCGAGCGGATCGACCTGAAATCGAACCGATTCTGCGGACATTGCCTCCCGCGGTTTCGGAGCGCCACCGAGGTGTCGTGAATCGCAGCACGTGCCATTGCGAAATTCATCGCCACGGCAAGTGACACCCGCTCAGTCACTTCCACTGGAAACAGCCCTCTCGAGGGTTCCAACCGCCGTCGCGAAACACCACAACGCGGCGTTGCAAACTTCAGCGGCCAGTCGTCGTCGCCAGCCATAACTGATTGTGGCTCAGTCCTTTCGCCGAGTTCCATCGGTTGCTGCCAACAGCGGTATCTCCCTTGCGCTAGAGAAGGAGCAGAACGCTTCGGCACAAGAAGCCGGGGCCGTCAAAGGGAGGTCGCCATGGTCGTTCTTCTGGTTCTCACACTCTTCGCAATCGCACTCACCGCTGATTACCTCATCTCGGTTCGCAAAGGGAGCGTGGTGGAAG
>JBHEOL010000312.1:0-3821 GCA_046261635.1 Thermoanaerobaculia bacterium
CACGGAGTCCTCTGGCTCGACGGCTCGCGGGTGGCCGTCACCGCCGAGGGGAGCGCGAACCTCCTCGTCGTCGACGTGAAGAAGGGAAGCGTCGACGCGGCGATCCCGACCGGCCAGGAAATCTCCCACATGGTGGCAGTCCATCCCGCGAGCGCACGCGCCTTCGTCGCGAACATCGGATCGGGATCGGTCACGGTCGTCGATCTCGACAAGGGAACGAAGCTGCGTGACATCGCCACCGGTGAAGGCGCCGAGGGGATTGCCCTCCGTCCCGGCACCGACGAGATCTGGGTGACCAACCGCTCGGCCGACACGCTCAGCGTGATCGACGCCCGCTCGCTCGAGATCGTCGCCTCGGTTGCTTCGAAGGGCTTCCCGATCCGGATCGCATTCACCCCGGACGGCGGGCGCGCTCTGGTCTCCGCCGCGCAGACGGGCGAGGTTGTGCTCCTCGACGCTGCCGACCGCCGCGAGCTCCGCCGCGCGAAGCTCGACCTGACGACCGCGCCCGACGCAGCGCAGCGTCTGTTCGGCGACCGTTTCGGCAAGAGCCCCGTGCCGGTTGGCCTCGTCATGGCGGCCGACGGCAAGAGCGCATTCGTCGCCGCGACGCAGGCCGATGCCGTCGTCGTCATCGACACCTCCACGCTCGAAGTCATCAACGTCCTCAAGGCCGGTCGCGAGCCCGACGGCATGGCCCTGGTCCACTGAGCGAACCGACGGAGATCCGCTGAACATGAGCAAACCGAATATTCGACGAGTCGCAATCTCGACGGGCGGGGGCGACGCGCCCGGCCTCAACGCCGTCATCCGCGCCGCGGTCCTCGCGGGGCTCAATCGCGGGTGGCAGATGTTCGGCATCCGCGAGGGATACAACGGCCTGATGCTTCCCTACGACTTTCCGCAGGGAGGGCTGATCTCTCTCACGCGGGAGTCGGTCGACGGCATCACCCCGCTCGGCGGAACGATCATCGGCACGACCAATCGCGGCAATCCGCTCGAGTTCCCGGTCACGCAACCCGATGGATCGGTGAAGGAAGAGGACGTCAGCGACGAGCTGGTCCGGAGGTTCGCTGCCCACGGGCTCGACGCGCTCATCTCGATCGGCGGCGACGGCTCTCTCGGCATCGCCGCCGTCCTTGCGAAGAAAGGCCTTCGCGTCATCGGCATCCCAAAAACGATCGACAACGATCTCGATGGGACGGTGGTCACCTTCGGATTCGACACCGCCGTCTCCTTCGCGACCGAGGCGATCGACCGGCTTCATTCGACCGCGGATGCACACCGGCGGGTGATGGTCGTCGAAGTGATGGGGCGCTACGCCGGCTGGATCGCGCTCAACTCCGGGATCTCGGCCTCGGCCGACGCAATCCTGATTCCGGAGATCCCCTACGATCTCGCCTCCGTGGCGAAGAAGATCGCGGACGTCGAAGCGCGCGGTCAGAAGCACGCGATCATCGTCGTCGCCGAAGGTGCGAAGCCGAAGGGAGGAGACATCTCGGTGATCAAACCGGGCGAACCGGGCGCGAAAGAGCGCCTCGGCGGAGCCGGCGAGCGCATCACCGCCGAGCTCGAGCTCATGACCAACCGCGAAATGCGCACCGTCGTCCTCGGTCATCTTCTGCGCGGCGGCACGCCAACCACCTTCGACCGCCTCCTCGCCTTGCGCTTCGGCGCCGCAGCCATCCGCGCCCTCGACGAGGGCCAGACCGGCATCATGGTCGCCCTCGACCCCCCCACCGTCAACTACGTCCCGCTGGAAGTCGCCACCCAGCGCATGAAAACCATCCCCCTCAACTGCGACACCATGCAGACCGCAAGAGACCTCGGCATCTGCTTCGGAGACTAGTGGCGAAGGCTTCAGCCTCCGTCATCCTCCCCACGAAGCGAAATCGCCCGATCGACCCCATCCTCTCTCCCACGAGGCGGAGGATGAATCCTCCGCCACTAGCGGTGGTTCTTGATGTATCGGGTGAAGCGATCGAGACTCGCCTGGTTGCGCACGATGTGATCGAAAGACTCCCGCTGCCAGAGCTTTCGGCATCGCAGGTCTGCATCACCGTGGCACGCGAGGATCTTCCTTGCCGATCGCCCTTTCCAGATGCGAAGAACGTCGGACAGATCGATCCCGGAAAACGTTCGAACGTTGGCGTGAACGTGATTCCCCGCGACGACCAGCTCACCGAGCTCGTACCGCTCCCCTTCCCCCGAGCGAAGCTCTTCCTCCAGGATGCGTTTGGCACGTGAGGATTCAAGGAGGCAGGATCCGACGCCTCGGTCCAACCACCGCTCGAGCATTCCCCGGTGACGGCGTGAGAATTCTTCGAGCTCCTCCTTGTCAGGGTTCGGATGGCGGCTGAGCCAATCGTCTCGCTCCTTCCGCCAACGATTCAACAGACCCTGCGGCAGAGAGTCCGCCAGCCTGAACGTAACGAAATAGAGCGCACCGTCCTGGCGCCAGTGTGGGAGATCGCCCCACCGCACTTCAGCCCAACTGGCTGACTCAAAGAAACCGTCCTGCAGCATCGTAACCTCCGCACCGAGGCTCCCTCGGGTTGGAGGTGACGTCAATGCCTTCTACCCAGCGTAGTTTCCGGTTCGGCAGTGGCGGAGGCTTCAGCCTCCGTCATCCCTCCCACGGAGCGAGATCTTCCGATCGCCCATGACCATGGACCCTCAGGATTCCCAACCTCCATCCTCTCTCCCACGAGACGGAGGATGAATCCTCCGCCACTGTCCTCCGCCACTGTCCTCCGCCACTTGGAACGGATTGCGCATCGCAACCGGACAGAGGAGGAATTGCTGTGGCTGAGATTCATGTGGAAAAGAAACCTCGATCGGGGTGGATCTGGGTCTGGGTCCTCCTTCTGGTCCTTCTGATCGCCGTCCTGGCCTGGCTCTACTGGCCCGATGCGTCCCGCACCGAGCGTGACGCCACCACGACGGTCCCCGCGACCGGCACCGACCCGACCACCGTCGACTCGATCCCCCTGCCGGACGCTCCCGCCCAGGTTCCGCAGGAAACCGAGGCGACTCTCTCCTCGATCCGCGCGACGCCGAGGCAGTGGATCGGTCGCGAGTTCTCCGGAGTCGTCACCGTCGCGCAGCCTGGCCCGACCGATGCCGCCATCCCGGCCGAGCGCGGCTTCTGGATCGAACAGGAAGGGCAGCGGCTCTTCGTCCTGATCGGCGACGATTCGGGGACCGAGGCGGCCGCGATCACGCCCGGCCAGCAGGTCCGGATTCGCGGCGCGGTCCGCGACGCGGCCTTCATCCCGCAGCTTCCGGGCGAGCCGCTCGACGTCGAGTTGGACGAGCTCATCCGCACTGAGCCGGCCTTTCTCGTCGTCAACCAAAACTCGATCGAGCTCGTGCCGTCGGGACCCTGAGATCGCACGAGCAGCCTGAATCCTTAAGGAGCCACCCATGAAAGACACCGACAAGCGCGAACGCCTGATGCTTCTGAGCGGCCTGAAAGACCTCCGGGTCTCGAAGGACGATCCCGACATTCGCGGCTGGGAGGTCGTGACGGCTGACAAGAAGAAGGTGGGGAAGGTCCACGAGCTCGTCATCGACACGGTCGACATGATGGTCCGCTACCTCGACGTCGACGTGGATGGAAAGATCCTCGACGTGAAGGGTGGCAGCCACCTTCTCATCCCGATCGCGGGGGCCCAGCTCGACGACGCCGACAACCGCGTCTATCTCACCGACATCACGGTCGAAGAGCTCAGAGCTCTCCCACCGTACGATCATCGGCGGATCACGCGCGACTTCGAGACCAACATCGCCAGCTGGTTCGAACGCACGCGCGGGGGAAC
>JBHEOL010000331.1:0-10292 GCA_046261635.1 Thermoanaerobaculia bacterium
CGCGGCGCTCCCTCAGGATGACGGCGGCGTGGCTCGCCCCTCGCCCCTGTCACCCCTCGCCCCTCGCCTCTCGCCCCTCGCCTCTCATCCCTCGCCCCTCATCCCTCGCCCTCCGCTATACTCGAGTCGGCCCTTTCGTCACGACCTATGTCACTTCCCGCATTGGTTCCGGGAACGATCCTCGGTGGCTACCGGCTGATCGAGCCGGTCTCAGGCCCCACCGGGGTTTCGTGGATAGCCGAGCGCGTCGACTCGGATGAGTCGGTCTCCCTTCGCATCTTTCCGCGCAGCTTGCCACCCGACGAGGCGCGGCGCGCGGCGATTCTCCAGGCGATCGGGTCGAAGCTTCCCATCGAGCATCCATCCATCCTCTCGATCCGGGCCGCTTCCGCCCACGAGGATGCCCTTCTGATCGAAACGGCCGTCGGCTCAACGGGGCCGTCGCTCGCCTCTCTCACCCGGCCACTCGATGCGGCGGACCTGGTCCCCCTGGCTGCCTCTCTCGTCGCTGCGCTCGATGTTCTCCATACGAAAGGGGTCGTTCACGGAACGCTGAACCCCTCGCGAGTGGTGAAGGCAGCCGAGCGATGGATCATCGCCGAGCTCAATCCCCTGGCCCTTCTCGGCCGTCCCGACCGCGGGGAGGGACGTCTGCTCGGAACGACCGATTCTGCTTCCGCCGAAGAGTTGCGGTGGCGCGCACCGGAGCAGCTCTCGAACCAGCCGCTCGACCGTCGCTCCGATATTTTCTCGCTTGGAGCGTTGCTGTACCGCGCCGCGACCGGAGTCGATCCTTTCGGCGGCCGGACTCCGGAGGAGACCTCCACCGCGGTTCTGCAATCGAACCCCCGCGCGCCAAAGGAAATCAATCCCGGATTGACTCCGCCACTGGTGGCCCTGATCGGTGCGTGCCTTCGCAAAGATCCGACGAAACGGCCCCAGACGGCGACTGTCCTCATGGACGAGCTCGCGCGGATCGACGCGGGAGCTCGCGATTTCTCGGCTCGGGCTTCAAACACGCTGCCCAAAAACACGGTTTTTCTCGTGGCCGAGCTTCCCTACATCGAATTGCTCGAGCGGACGCAGCCGCGGAAGGCGATGAGGAACTCGGCGAAGATGCAGCAGTTCGTGAGCGAGGCGGTCCTGCTCTTCGACGGAAAGGTGCTCGACTCTCTCGGAAATCGAATGATCGCGACGCTTCCGGACCCGGAGGCCGCTCTGAGCGCCGTCGAACAGGCAGCCGAGGCGATCGCCGAGCACAACGCCGCAGTCGATCCGGACGAGGTCGTCGAGCCCGCGATGCTCGTTCATCGGGGAGCCGTCGTGATGCAGGGAGCGACCGCGCGCGGGCGCGAGCTCGAAATTGCCCAGCGCGTCATTCCTTCACTCGAACCCGGACAGATCCTGATCTCCGCTCCAGTGCTAGCCGAGACGGGGCTGCGAGGGAAGCTCGGACCGGCCGGGTCCATCGAAGGAATCGAGTTTTTCGCCCTCTCCCCCAGCGCGGCCAGTGAGCCGCCTCTGCCTCGAACCGATCCGCCGGCGGCGCCAGCCGCGCCGGACATCGAGAGCGCACCCTCGGCTCCACCCCGGCGTCTCCCTCTCGTGGCATCGGGAGCGATCGTGATCGTGCTGGTCGCCGTTCTGGGAGGCCTCGCGATATTTCTGCTTCGCGGAGGGTCGAGGCCCGCGGCCCCGGAAGCGGCGGCCACGCCGATCGCCTCCTCCCTCGCCGAGCCGGACCGCCGTCCCGCTCTTTTTCTCGGATCCTTCACGGAGGGGATCGAAGAACCGAATCGCATTGCGCGGGCTCGCGCGATCGAGGCAGCGCTCCGCAGAATGCTCGCGAGCGTTCCGGAGCTCCGTCTCCTCGAGAAGCCGGTACCCGGAGCGGCCCGCTACGGAGCCCGCGCGGCGGAAGGTGCCTCGGGTCTGATCGCATTCAGCACGAGTGGCGACGGGCCCGAGGTGGAGCTGGTCGATGCTGGCGCCGCCACAGCGGTGCTGGCCAGGTGGATCGCCGAGCAGGCGGGAGTCCCGGGACCCGGAGGAAACCCGGAGGCCATCGGCGCTTTCGTCGAAGCCGTGCAGGCCCTCGAAGCGAACAACCGCGATCAGGCCCTCGCCGCACTCCGTCGCTCGACCGCGGCAGATCCCGATTTCCAGGCGGCCCAGAGGCTGACGTTCGAGCTCTCTTCGGAGGCCGGCGACATCGAATCCGCAATCCCGGCGGCCGAGGCGATCCTCCGCCTTCGTCCGGAAGACCACGCCGTCCGCGAGAAGCTGTTCGACTGGTATCGCTCGCGCGCAGAGATTCCCGAGGCGATCCGGCACGCGATCGTTCTCGCCCAGGACGAGCAGGTGGCCCCGGAGATCCTCCATTTCCTCGCTCGGCGAGCCCTGAGCGCCGGGGACGAAGCCGCCTTCCAATCGCTCCTTGCGCGCGTAGAGAAGATCGAGGGGACCAACTCCCCTCTCCACGCGCCGGACCTGCTGGCCGCACAGGGGCGTTTCGCCTCGGCGGCCCAGCAGTACTACCAGATCGAGCCGAGCCAGCCGGAAAACCCCTGGCTCGCCTTCAAGATCGGCCGCATAGCGGTCATCCGGCACTCGACGGACGTTACCGAGCTCGAGATCGAAAAACTCGCCCGGCTCGAGCCGCGCTACCTCCATCCGCTTCTGCAGGCCTACCTCGCCGCCGAGAGCCGGGACCGCGCCGGAGCGACCGCCGCGATCGAAAGGGCCGCTGCGATCGCGGCTCCCGATGATGCGATCCACACGGCGAGCGCGGAGATCTGGGCGATCCTGGCCGATCACCGCCAGATCCTCGCCTCCCTTCGCCAGGCGAACGAGGCCCGTGAACCGACCCTCAATTCGATCCTCTCGAACCCCCTGTTCGCTTACCTCTCGGACGACCGGGAGTTCGCCCCGCTCCGCGCCGAGATGCAGCGCCGTCAGGGCGAGATCCGAGAGGCGCTGAAAGCGCTGCGGTGAAACGTGGCGCCGATGCGGTTCCACGACTCCGTCTCGCCGCGCCGCGGCCCCGCTCCTCTCCGCCTCTGCCCGGGCCAGACTGATGGGGAGCAGGAGTCGCCGGTCGTGGAGATCGCCGAATTATGGCAGTCCGCTTGCTATTGGATGAGCACGATGCCTGACTCTCTCCGCAAGGTTCTGATTTGTGAAGACGACGAAACCATCCGCTTGATGATGACGAGGGCGTTACAGCGGGCCGGCTACGAGGTCGAGTCCGTACCAAACGGGCGGGAGGCCATCGCAAAGCTCGATTCCGACCGCTTCGATCTGATCGTTCTCGACCTGATGATGCCCGATGTGGACGGCTTCGAAGTGGCCCAATATCTTTCCGAGAACGCCCCCCGCCGGCTCAAGCGCGTGGTCGTCACCACGGCACTTCCGCCGTCGATGATGGAGCGTCTTCCAGCCGGGATCTGCACCATCCTTCCCAAACCCTTCGACATCCAGGATTTCCTCTCTCACGCGCACGACTGCTCGGATGACACGCTCACCCGCGGCCGGAAGCCGGAGGCCCAGGCGTGAGCCAGGCGATTCGCGTCCACGAGCCGGGAGGTCCCGGGGTCCTGCGCTTCGAGGAGGTCGCGCAGCCCGAGCCGGGCGAGGGTCAGGTTCGGATCCGGATCAAGGCGGCGGGAGTGAATTTCATCGACGTCTACCATCGAACGGGCCGATACCCCGGAGAGATGCCGATGATCCCGGGACTCGAGGGGGCGGGAACGGTCGACGCGGTGGGGCCGGGCGTTTCGGATCTGACGGAAGGAGACCGGGTCGCGTGGTCGAGCGTGAGCGGGAGCTACGCCGAATGGATCGCCGCGCCGGCCGAGAAGGTCGTCCGCATCCCTGACGGGATGGACGAGAGGACGGCCGCCGCCGCGATGCTGCAGGGGATGACGGCTCACTACCTCGCTCATTCGACGTACCCGATCCGGAGGGGGGAGTCGGTTCTGATCCATGCCGCCGCCGGCGGAGTGGGGCTGCTTCTGGTTCAGATGGCGCGGCGGCTGGGCGCGCGGGTTTTCGGGACGGTCTCGACCGAGGAGAAGGCCGAACTGGCCCGGGAAGCAGGTGCCGACGAAGTCATCCTTTACACCCGGACCTCCTTCAAAGAGGAGGTGCGGCGGCTGACCGATGGTGCCGGCGTACATGTGGTTTACGACTCGGTCGGACGCACGACCTTCCAGGACAGCCTCGACTCGCTCCGACCCCTCGGCATGCTGGTTCTGTTCGGAGCGTCGAGCGGCGCGGTGGAACCGATCGATCCCCTGGTTTTGTCGCAGAAGGGGTCTCTTTTCCTCACCCGCCCGAAGCTGTTCGACTACACGGCGGATCGGGCGAGCCTGCTGGATCGGGCGGGCGACGTGCTGGAATGGGTCACGGACGGAACTCTCTCGCTGAGGATCGAACGAACGTACCCGCTGGCCGACGCGGCCGAGGCCCACAGGGACCTCGAGGGAAGAAAAACCACCGGTAAGTTGCTTCTATTACCGTAACTTCGAAGAGGCCCCCATCCGGGCCGAGGTCAGGACCGTTCCCGGTCCGACTGCTCCAGATCGCGTGACCTGCATCACTCCGACGCGTTACCGCGTCCACACGTCGCCCGACTGCCCGGTTGGTAGGCTCCTCTCCGGAGAGCTATCGATAAGGAGATTTCATGCGCCCCATCGCCGAACCGTACAAGATCAAATCCGTGGAGACGATCCGAATGACCACTCGCGCGCACCGGGAGAAGGCCATCGCGGATGCCGGATACAACACCTTTCTCCTCAAGAGCGAGGATGTCTACATCGACCTGCTGACCGACAGCGGCACCAACGCGATGAGCGACCGCCAGTGGGGAGCGCTCATGCAGGGCGACGAGGCTTACGCCGGAGCGAAGTCGTTCTACAGGATGGAAGAGGCGGTCCGTGAGATCTACGGATTCGCTCACATGGTGCCCACCCACCAGGGTCGCGGTGCCGAGCACCTCATCTCGCGAATCCTCATTCGGCCGGGTCACGTGATTCCGGGCAACATGTACTTCACCACCACGCGCGCCCATCAGGAGATGCAGGGAGGCCGGTTCGTCGACGTGGTCATCGACGAGGCGCACGATCCCTCCGCCGAGCATCCGTTCAAGGGCAATGTCGATATCGCGAAGCTCGAAAACGTGATCCGCGAGAACGGCGCCGAGAACATCCCCTACGTCTGCGTCGCCGTCACGGTCAATCTCGCCGGCGGGCAGCCGGTCTCGATGGAGAACCTCCGGCAGGTGCGCGACCTCTGTGCGGAGCACGGCATTCGGGTATGGTGCGACGCCACGCGTGCGGTCGAGAACGCCTACTTCATCAAGGTGCGGGAGGCTGGCTACGAGGACAAGCCGGTCCGCGTGATCCTCAAGGAGATGATGACGTACTTCGACGGCTGCACGATGTCCGGCAAGAAGGACTGCCTGGTGAACATCGGCGGCTTCCTCGCGATGAACGAGGAGTGGATCCTGCAGCAGGCGCGCGAACAGGTCGTGATCTTCGAGGGGATGCCGACCTACGGCGGCCTCGCGGGCCGCGACATGGAAGCTATCGCCCAGGGGATCTACGAGATGGTCGATGACGATTACATCGCCCACCGCATCTATCAGGTCCGTTACCTCGGTGAGAAACTGATGGCTTCCGGGATTCCCATCGTACGCCCGATCGGCGGCCACGCGGTCTTCCTCGACGCAAAGCAGTTTCTCCCCCACCTCGATCAGGAGCAGTTCCCCGCTCAGGCCCTCGCCGCGGCGATCTACCTCGACAGCGGCGTCCGCACGATGGAGCGAGGAATCGTCTCGTCGGGGCGCGATCCGAAGACGGGCGAAAACCGCCATCCCAAGCTCGAGCTCGTTCGCCTGACGATTCCGCGGCGCGTCTACACCGACCGCCACATGGACGTCGTCGCCTACTCGATCGACCACCTCTGGCAGAACCGCGAGGAGATCACCGGTCTGGACATGGTCTATGAACCGCCGACTCTCCGCTTCTTCACGGCCCGCTTCGAGCCGCTGAAAGTGGACGCTTCGGTTGCCGAACCCGAGCGAGTCCTGGTGCCCGCCGAGTAGTCAGTCAATGATCCGGCTGTGAAAAGAGACCGCGCGGGCGGTCTCTTTTTTCGTTGGGGCCGCCCTCCCCTTCCAACCCCCACTCTCTCCCGTATAATCACCCCTCGCCGTGACCAAGGGAAAATCGAGAAACAAGATCCGAATCGATCCCCGCGAGATCGAGGATTTCGACGACGATCCGCAGGCGGATTACGAGGATCCGAAGACCCGTGGACCGAAAACGCTCTCCCGGAAAGGCGAGGCCGAGGGAGAAACGGTTTCCGGCATGGTCGTCGGCATCTGGGCCAAGGGCTGCCAGGTGGTGGTCAATGGCGAGTTGCTCGACTCCGTGTTCTCCCCGGCGATCAAACTCGACGACGAAAACGATCTGGCCGTCGGCGATCGCGTGAACGTCCGCCACGAAACGGGGCGGAACGTCGTTACCTCGATCGATGAGCGCTCCACGCTCCTCTCGCGCCCCGACCCTCTCCACAAACACCGCGAACGCGTCATCGCGGCCAACATCGACCTCGTCGTTCACGTCGCCTCGGTCATCGAGCCCCCGCTCCGCGCGGGTCTCGTCGACCGTTTCCTCATCGCGATCCAGCGTGGAGGCGCGGCACCGCTGGTCGTGGTGAACAAGATCGACCTCGCTCCCGACGAGCTCCGCGAGGATCTCCTCTCCCCTCTCGATCCCTGCCGGCAAATCGGGATTCCCATCCTCCTGGTCTCCACGAAGTCGAGAGAAGGTCTCGAGGAGCTTCGCCAGCGCCTGCTGGGACGCACGTCGGTGTTCGCCGGCCACAGCGGCGTCGGAAAGTCGTCCATCATCCGGGCGTTGAAACCCGAGGCGACCATCCGCGTCGGGGGGGTCAGCGCGAAACGCGGAACGGGCCGCCACACGACGACCCGCGTGACCCTCTACGAGCTCGGTAGCGACACGCGCGTCATCGACACGCCCGGGATCCGGGAGTTCGGCCTCTGGCAGGTCGATCCGGGAGAGCTCCGCTTCTACTTCCCCGAGTTCGGTGCGCTGGCGGTGAAGTGCCGCTTCAACGACTGTCTCCACATCGAAGAGCCGGACTGCGCGATCAAGCCCGAGGTCGAGAGCGAAGCGATCAGCCCCGAGCGTTACGCCAGCTACGTGAAGATCGTCGAGGAGCTCCGCGGCGAGGCTGAATGAGGGACCCCCTTTCCCCGCGCCACTTCGCGCTCGATCCGGTACAATCCGCCGCCGATGAAACGCCCTGCTGGTCTTCTCCTTCCCGCCTCCCTGTTCCTGGGCGTCCTGTTCGGTGCCGCCGCCTGCCAGAGCACGGCGCCGGTCCTGGAGCCCGAAACACCTGGTGAATCGATCGACGTCCTCGGGGACGCTCCGGACGTGCCGATCGGGATGGCGAGGGTGACCGCGACGAGTCTCAACGTCCGGTCCGGCCCGTCGACCTCTGATTCGATCGTCTCCTCCGTCCGGCGCAACCAGCGCGTGACCGTCCTCGGCAGAAGCGGCGCGTGGTCGAGAATTCGCCTCGCCTCCGGCGTCCCCGGATGGGTCGCCTCCCGCTACCTGCGCGAGGAGAGGGGCTGCCCACCGGACCGCGATTTCGAGGTCGTGGAATCAGCACCCCTCACGTTCAGCGAATTGGGGGCGAAGGGCACCGTGATCGTCGAGGCGACCGTCGGAGGGAATGGCGTGGTCGGCTCGACGAAAGTCACCGCCAACGAGACCGGCGATCCGGCGCTGGCAAAGCTGGCCGCTCTCGAGGTGTCGAAAATGAAGTTCAAGGCGCCGGTCCGAAACTGCGTCGAGCGCAAGTTCATCTACACTTACCGTCGAAATTTCTAGTTACAGTCCACTAGTCTTCCGCGACCGACGGTCGAGGGCGACCCTCGCGCGCTGGAGATGGAAGCCGGAGGCTTCATGATGATGACCCGATCAACGGCCGCGGTGGCGGTTCTCGCAGCTCTCGTATCCACGTCCGCAGTCGCTGCACCTTCGGCCTCCCTTGCGGCCGCGCGCGCAATCCTGGATCGCGTTCCGCTCGTCGACGGTCACAACGATCTTCCCTGGGAGTTTCGCGAGCGGTTCAAGGGCGCACTCTCCGGGCTGGACATCGCCACCGATCAGTCCCGGCTCGAGGAAACCCTCCACACCGACATCCCCCGACTCGAGCGCGGAGGAGTCGGCGCCCAGTTCTGGTCGGTTTACGTCCCGGCCTCGGTCGAGCCCCTGGAGGCGGTGGTGACGACTCTCGAACAGATCGATTTCGTGAAGCGGCTTTCGGAGCGCTATCCCGACACTTTCGAGCTCGCGCTGAGCGCTTCGGATATCCGCCGGATCCACGGCGAAGGAAAAATCGCGTCGCTGGCGGGCATCGAGGGAGGACACTGCATCGCAAGTTCGCTCGGCGTGCTCCGTCAGATGTACGCCGCCGGGGCCCGTTATATGACTCTGACCCATTCGGCGACGATTCCGTGGGCCGACTCAGCCACCGACGAGGCGCGGCACGGAGGACTCACGCCATTCGGCCGGGAAGTCGTCCGCGAGATGAACCGTCTCGGCATGCTGGTCGACCTGTCCCACACCTCGGTCGAGACGATGAGGGACGCCCTCGAGGTGGCGGCGGCACCCGTGATCTTCTCTCACTCCTCGGCCCGGGCCCTGAACGGCCATCCCCGCAACGTCCCCGACGAGATTCTCCGGCTCCTCCCGGAAAACGGCGGGATCATCATGGTGACGTTCGTTCCGCCGTTCATCTCGGAGCGGAACCGCCTGCACTACGCCGAGCGGGACGCGGCCGAGGCGCGTTTCAAGGCGCTTCATCCCGGCGAGCCGTCGCTGGCACTGGCGAAGCTCGATCGATGGATCGCAGCGAATCCGGCCCCGCGCGCGACGCTCTCCGAGGTCGCCGACCACATCGACCACATCCGCGGCGTTGCAGGAGTGGACCACATCGACATCGGTTCGGACTTCGACGGCATCTCGACCACGCCGGAAGGTCTCGAGGACGTCTCGACGTTTCCCGCGCTGTTCGCCGAGCTTCTCGGGCGCGGTTACTCCGAAACCGACGTCGCGAAAATCGCGGGTCTCAACGCGCTACGCGTTCTCGACCGCGCCCAGCAGATCGCGAAGTCGCTCCAGGCCTCGCGCCTCCCCTCCGAAGCGCTCATCGAGGAACTCGACGGGTCGCCGCCCGGGGCCGGCAGCAGCCGGCCCTGAGCTCAGTCCACCGGTTCGACCGACTCTCGAAACCGCACGCCCCGCCGTTCGAGCTCGCTCACGAGGAGGTCGTACACGCGGTCATCCGAGGCGAACGTTTCGGGAGGACTCACTCCCGGTCGTTTGTACTCGCCGTTCGCGAGGAGCCTCGCCATGATGGCGCACGGAAATCCGGTCGTTCTCGCCATCGACGTTTCTCCCGTCAGCGGGTCGGTGACGTCGAACAGGTCGTACACGTAGCGAAGGGTCTGCCCGCCGCTCGATCCGGTCACGACGACGCGGAGGACCGTCAACTCGCGCTCCTTCTCGGGCCGTTTCCAGGCGCGAAACAGCAGCTTCTCGGTCAGCTCGCGCGGGACCACCTGCACCCCCCCCGCGTTCTCGGGGGTTTCGTCGAAGAATCCCGTCTCGCGAAGCATGCGCATCCGGTCGGCGTGCCCCGGGTACCGAAGCGTCTTTTCTCTCATGTTTCGCGCTGGAACCGTCTCGATGAGCGTTCGAAGTCCGTCGGTGTTGAACGCCTCCAGCGTTCCGACACCCTCGAAATCGAGAAGCTCGACTTCCGACAACGCAGGACGAACCACGATCCTGCCGTCGACCACCATCCGCGCCGGGCGCGTGTACTCCTCGATGACATCCGTCGGCGAGAACACGCTGCGGTACTCGAACGGCCAGTGACGCTCGACCGGGAGGCCTCCGACGTAAATCACAGCCTCCTCGACCCGGTCGAGCTTCGAGGCGGCTCGCCCCACCGCGACGTTCGAGAGGCCGGGCGAAACGCCGCAGTCGACGATCACCGTCACACCCACAGCCCGCGCGGAGTCGTGCAGGGTGAGCGGGTTCTCGGGTGCGAAAGAGATGTCGCTGATCGGCTTTCCGGCCGCGATGACCGTCTCGAGCATGGCCAGCCCCATTCGTCCCGGGACGGCACCGACCACCACGTCGGCATCCGCGATGGCGTCCCGGACGGCTTCCCGGCTCGAAAGATCC
>JBHEOL010000342.1:0-12759 GCA_046261635.1 Thermoanaerobaculia bacterium
AAGAACGAGGGACGCCTTTCGCTCGCCGCGCTGGAGACCATGGCCATCGTCGCCTACCGCCAGCCGATCACCGTCCCGGAGATCAACGACATCCGGGGGGTCAATTCGAGCGGCGTCATTCGCACCCTGCTCGACCGCAAGATGATCAAGATCGCCGGGAGGAAGAACGTCGTCGGCAGCCCCTTCCTCTATCGCACCACGCGGGACTTTCTCCTCCATTTCGGACTCGAGAGCATTCAGGATCTCCCCAAGCTCGAAGAGTTCAGCGAGATCCTCGGCGAGAGCCTGGCGGACGAGCTCCTCACCTCGATGTCCGAGGAGGACATCCTCGACGCCCCTCCGGACGAGGATGGAGAACAGCCCGCGCAGGCTTCCGCCGACGAGTCCGAGGACGAATCGGACGACACTGCCCCCTCCGGCGGAGACGAGCCGCATCCGGGCGACGCCGAGGCGAACGAGATCGCGGGAGACGAACGGACCGCCGCGGAGATGGACGAGGCGGAGGAAGACACCGTGGCTGCGAGCGCGACAGACGAAGACGAGCTAGAATCTGACGCGAACGAGCGGAATTGATGGCAGACGAACGGCTCCAGAAGATCATCGCGCGGGCGGGTCTCGCGTCGAGACGCGAAGCCGAAGAGATGATTCTCGCCGGGCGCATCCGCCTCAACGGCAAGGTCGTCACCGAGCTCGGAACCAAGGCTGATCCCGACCGCGACCACATCAAGCTCGACGGCAAGCTGATCACGCGATCCGAAGAACCGCGCTACATCCTTCTTTACAAGCCGAAGGAAGTCATGACGACGGTCGATGATCCCGAGGGGCGGAAGACCGTCATGGACCTGCTGCGTGGAGTGCGCGAGCGCGTCTTCCCGGTGGGCCGACTCGACTACCACTCGGAGGGACTCATCGTCCTGACGAACGACGGCGAGCTCGCCTACAAGCTCTCCCATCCCTCCCACGGAACCATCAAGACCTACCACGTCAAGGTGAGGGGCGTACCCTCCGACAAGATCATCGAGAAGCTGGCCCGAGGCATCGTGCTCGATGGAAAGCGAACCCGCCCCGCGGAATTCGAGCGGCTCCGGACGACCGGTACCGGACGGGAGGAGGGGAACTCCTGGTTCGTCATCCGGCTGCAGGAAGGCCGCACCCAGCAGATCCGCCGGATGTTTCAGGTCGTCGGCCATCCGGTGTCGAAGCTCAAGCGGGTCGCCATCGGCTCGCTTCAGGACGGAAGCCTCCAGCCCGGTCAATGGAGACCGCTCGAGCCGTTCGAGATCCGACTGCTGCTGAAGGACGAGAAACCCAAAGCGCGAAAGGCGCCGCGGAAGCGCGCCGTCACGAAGAAGGCGCCTGCGAGCAAGGGTCAGGCCGGCCGGCCAGCGCGAAAGAGCGCTCCCACGACCAAGAGATCTTCCCGCACGAGCGCTGCCGCGGAAGCGAAACGCCCGTCCCGCTCCAGCGCTGCCGCGGAAACGAAGCGCTCGTTCCGCTCGAGCGCGGCCAAGGAACAGAAGAGTCCGGCCCGGCGCAGCGCTGAGGAAACCGCGCGGCCCGCCAGATCGGCTTCGCGTGACTCCTCACGTGGCGCGCGCGACACGACTGCTCGAAAGAAGTCACCAGGCGCCGGCACCAGGAGACGCGGCTGATGGCGGTGACGATCGTCGCCATCGACGGTCCGTCCGGAGTAGGCAAGTCCACCACGAGCCGCCGCGTCGCCGAAGTCCTCGACCTCCCTCACATCGATACGGGTGCGATGTACCGCGCCATGGCGCTCAAGGCCCGAAGGGCCGGCGTTCCGCTCACCGACGAGGATCGGCTCGAGGGGATCGCTGCCTCCACGGCAATCGAGCTCGAGGGAAGCGGCAACGCTCAGCGAGTCCTGCTCGACGGTGAGGACGTCTCCACCGACATCCGCACTCCCGAGATCAGCATGGCCGCCAGCCGCATCTCGGCCGTCCCGGCCGTACGCCGCGTCCTGGTCCAGCTCCAGCAGCAGATCGGCCGCAGGAGCGGCGGAGTTCTCGAAGGGCGCGACATCGGGACGAAAGTCTTCCCCGAGACTTCCCACAAGTTCTTTCTGACCGCTCGCCCGGAGGTGAGGGCCGCCCGGAGGCTGACCGATCTCCAGAACCAGGGAGTGGCCCAGTCGCTCGAGCAGGTGTTGCTGGAAATGGACACCCGCGACCGGCGGGACACCACCAGGGCCGATTCTCCCCTGACATGGGATGAAACATACACGGTTCTGGACACCTCGCAGATGACGATCGACCAGGTCGTCGCGGCGATCGTGGAGCAGGTGAGAGGATCGATTCGAGGTCCTTCTTGACTTCGATCCGAACGCGTCGCTAAACTGCATTTCGGCACGTATCAATAGTTTAGCTGACATGGACCCCGCCGGGCCGGCCCCGTTCGGGACGGTCCTCTCCGGATGATCGAGCGATCCCCCGGAACCGATCGAACCCTTCGGGCCGCGCGTCAGGCGACCGGACCCGGGAAGCAAGACTCGACGTCGCCGCGTCAGGATCGACAGATCGATCGAGGGAGGATCAGCCCCGAATGCCGCCCAGCGATGAGCGCAAAGACCGGCCGAACGCACCAGCCCGCGGATTGGACGATAGCGAGCTGGAGACGGCGGGCATGGATGAGCTTCTCCGGATGTACGACGAGAAGATGGCCGAGATCGCCGAAGGCGATATCGTCAAGGGCCGGATTCTCAAGGTCACCTCGACCGAGGCGATCGTCGACATCGGGTTCAAGTCCGAAGGGATGATCCCCATCGCCGAGGTCACCTCCTATTCCGGCGAGATCAGAGTCAAGCCCGGAGACGAGATCGACGTCTTCATCGAGCGGCTCGAGTCGCATACCGGACACGTGCTGCTTTCCCGCGAGAAGGCCGAAAGGGTCAGGGTGTGGGACGACCTCGAGAAGGCATACCGGGAAGGAACTCCGGTGACGGGAACCATCCTCGACCGCGTCAAGGGCGGCCTTTCGGTGGACGTCGGAGTGAAGGCATTTCTACCCGGCTCGCTCGTCGATGTGCGGCCCGTCAAGAACCTGGAGATTTTCAAAGGGAAGGAGAGCTCCTTCAAGATCATCTCCTTCGACAAAAAGAGAAACAACGTCGTCGTCTCGAGAAAGGCGATCGTCTCGGTCGAGCACGACGAAAAGAAGAAGGAAACGTTCGCCCACCTCGAAGAGGGCAAAGTCGTTCACGGAATCGTGAAGAACATCACCGAGTACGGCGTGTTCGTCGACCTCGGAGGCGTAGACGGCCTTCTCCACATCACCGACATCTCCTGGGGCAGAGTCAACCACCCCTCGGAGTTCTTCAACGTCGCCGACGAGATCGAGGTGATGGTCCTGAAGTTCGACCCCGACGCCGAGCGCGTCTCGCTCGGCTACAAGCAGAGACATCCCGATCCCTGGGCCGACGTCGCGATCCGCTATCCCATCGGCAGCCGGGTCAAGGGCCGGACCGTCTCGCTCACCGACTACGGCGCCTTCGTCGAGCTCGAAGATGGCGTCGAAGGACTGATCCACATCTCCGAGATGTCGTGGACGCGCCGCGTTCGTCCCTCCAAGATCCTCTCGGTTGGAGAAGAGGTCGAGGCGGTCGTGGCGGACGTCAACGTTCCGAACCGGCGCATCTCGCTTTCCCTCAAGGCCCTCGAACAGAACCCCTGGAACACGATCGAGCAGAGATACCCGGTCGGCAGCACGGTCACGGGGCGGGTCCGCAACATCACCGACTTCGGCGCATTCGTCGAAGTCGAAGAGGGAATCGACGGGCTCGTTCACATCTCCGACATGTCCTGGACGCGCAGGCTCAAACATCCCAGTGAAGTCGTGAAAAAGGGCGATCAGGTCACCGCCCGCGTGATCAACGTCGACGGCGAGAACCAGCGCCTTTCTCTGTCGATCAAGGAGTTCGTCCCCAACGAATGGGATGAGTACGCGAAAGCCCATCAGATGGGTGACGAGGTGGAGGGGGATGTTTCGAAGATCACCGATTTCGGCCTCTTCATCCGCCTCTCCGAGGGTGTCGAAGGCCTCGTTCACGTCTCTGAAGTCCCGAAGGAGGGCCGCGTCCGGCTCGACCAGCTTTTCAACGGCGGGGACACGGTCCGCGCCCGGATCATCAAGATCGACCTCACGGAAAAGAAGATCGGCCTGACGATGCGGGACGTCGATCAGACCCGGTCCGAGACCACGGATGCCTCAGCGGAGTCCCCCGGGGAAGGTGCTTCCGCCGAGGAGACCCCGCGCGACGATCAGGCCGTGACGGGAAACGCCGAGACCGATGTTCCCGCTGCCGAAGAGTCCCCGGAGCAGACCGCGTCCGAGTCGGGCCCAACTCCGGCTGAGGATGCCGGATCCGAAGAACCGGACCCGGAGGAGCCGCGTCATGAGTGAAACTCCGATCGTTTCCACCCGCAACGAGCCCGAGCCGGTTCACTCCGGCGGCGTCCCGCCGCCTCCGGTGCGCAGCGGGAAGGGGAGGGGCCTGTTCTGGGGAATTCTGGGAGGATGTCTCGGGCTGTTCATCCTGATGACGGCACTGGGTGCGATCGCCGCCGTCCTGGGAACGCAGAGCGGCGGTTCGCTCGGCGGAGATACCGCCTTCTGGAAGTTTGGATCGAAAGTCGCGATCGTCCCGATCGAAGGGGAAATTTTCGAGTCCCGGGAAACGGTGGAGCTGCTTCGGGACTATGCCGAC
Source organism: Thermoanaerobaculia bacterium (assembly GCA_046261635.1). Lineage (GTDB taxonomy): Bacteria > Acidobacteriota > Thermoanaerobaculia > Gp7-AA8 > Gp7-AA8 > JBHEPS01. Next base: position 4,724 of record JBHEOL010000342.1, read on the forward strand.
AACCACTCGGTCCGCGCGATCGTCGTGAGGATCAACAGCCCCGGCGGCGCGATCGTCCCCTCCCAGGAGATCTACGCCGAGATCCTCAGAATTCGGGAAGAGACCGGAAAGCCCGTCGTCGCATCGATGGACAGCCTCGCGGCGTCTGGCGGCTATTACATCGCCGTTGCTTGTGATCCCATCATGGCGAATCCCGGAACGATCACCGGATCGATCGGGGTGATCGCGCAGTGGTTCAACATGGAGGGGCTCGTACGGTGGGCCCGGCTCGAGCCCGAGACGATCACCAGCGGCGCGATGAAGGACTCCGGATCGCCTTTCAAGCAGATGTCCGAAGAGGATCGCGTCTATTTTCAGAATCTGATCGACGGCCTCCATTCTCAGTTCGTCGAGGCCGTGGCGCAGGGACGCGCCGGAAAGCTCGAGAGGAGCCATATCCTGGAACTCGCCGACGGCCGGGTTTACACCGGGCAGGAGGCGGTCGAGCTCAAACTGATCGACCAGCTTGGAACCCTGCACGATGCGGTGATGGTCGCCGCGCGGCAGGCGGGTATCGAGGGCGAACCGCGAACGATCTATCCACGAGAGAGGACGCCCGGGCTTCTCGAGCTTCTGGTCGATGGAAACGCGGCAGCGACGTTCGTCGACAAGGTTCTGCGCGAGAAGGTCGGGGGAACACGAATACTCTATCGGTGGTATTGAAACCCGCGCCGAACAGCGAGCTCGCTGGCGGAGCAGGGGCAGATCAAAGGGGAGACGGAACGTGGAACATCAGTGGGAAGCCGAGACGCACGAAGACGCCGCCAAACCCGGCGTGATGACGAAGGCCGAGCTCGTAGATGAGGTCTCGCGGGCGATCCAGGTCACCAAGAAGCAGGCCGAGGCGATCGTCAACGTGGTGTTCGATTCCATCGTCGATTCTCTCCGAAGCGGCGAGAAAATCGAGCTTCGAGGTTTCGGCAGCTTCCGACTCAGAAGTCGGAAGTCGCGGACCGGGCGCAATCCGAAGACCGGCGAGAAGGTCGAAGTCCCATCGAAGAAGATCCCGTACTTCAAGCCGGGAAAGGAGCTCAAGGAGCTCATCAACGACTCGAAGGGCGAGCCGGCCGACGCTGCCGAGTGACTTCTCCCCCGTGCATCGACTCTTCACTCCTTGGAGGTTTCCTTACTTGACGGCCCCGAAAACGGAAGCGAGCGGTTGCGTGTTCTGCAACGCCGCCGCCACCACGGATCCCGCGGCCACGCTGACGCTTTACTCGGACGAGCGGCTCGTGGTCCTGATGAACCGCTTTCCCTACACGAACGGGCACCTGATGGTCGCGCCGCGGGCTCACGTCTCACGCCTGTTCGAGAGTGACGCGTCCTCCCTCTCGGCGATCATGCTCGCAGCGGCGGAATCGCAGCGGATCCTTTCGGACACCTACCATCCCGATGGATTCAACATCGGGATGAATTTCGGCGAGGCGGCGGGAGCCGGAATCGTCGACCACTACCACGTCCACGTGGTCCCCCGGTGGAGCGGGGACTCCAACTTCATGAGCGTGACGGCGCAGACGCGGATGATCCCGGAAGATCTCGAAGTGACCTGGACGCGTCTACGGCCGAAATTTGCCGGCCTCGAATCGCCTTTCTCTTAGCTCGATGAACCAGCGAACCCTGACAGCCGTGATTCTCGCCTTCCTCGTGCCGGGCGCGGGACATTTCTACCTCGGCCGGCGAGGCCGTGCTCTGGCGTTTTTCGGCATCGTTCTCTTCCTCTTCCTGATCGGACTGGCGGTGGACGGAAAGCTCTACACGATGGAGCCGGGCAAGCCGCTCACGTTCCTCGCCACGATCGCATCGATGGGGCTCGGACTCCCTTACTTCATTGCACGGGCGGCTGGCCCTTTCGGCGACGTCATGTCGATCACCTACGAGTACGGGACGGCCTTCGCCTTGACCGCAGGCCTGATGAACATGCTGCTGGTCCTCGATTCGTTCGATATCGCAAGGCAACGAAAAGTATGAGATTCCTCGAGAGCCACGTCGTCCTGATGCTCCTGTACTCGGTGGCGGCGGCACTGTTCTTCGCGCTGCTCTGGAAGAACGAGCGAGCTGAGCGGATTCGCCTTTTCATCCTCATCTTCTGTTCGCTCTTCCTCGGCGGGATCGCTCTGTCGTGGCTGATGTACCCGTTCCCGATCAGGTGAGAGACGAGAGTTTCTTCAGCCGGGCCCTGCGGGTAGCGCCCGCGGCGCTGTATCTCGCTTTCATCTGGCTGCTCTCGGACCGTCCAGGCGACACGCTTCCCGGGGGAATCGATGATCGCATCGCTCACTTCGGCGAATATTGTTTGCTCATGCTTCTCGTCACATTCGCACTCACGGCGTTCGATCCCGCCCGCATCGTTCGGGGAACCCTCCTCGCAGCGGGAGTGTTCTCGCTGGCCTGGGCGATTCTCGACGAGTTTCACCAGTCCTTCATCCCGGGCAGGTTTTCCTCGTTGAGGGACATCGCTTTCGATCTGCTTGGAATCCTGGCGGCCGCAGCGTTCCTGGCTTCTCTCGCGGCTCTCGACCGGAGGCGAGCGTGAAACTCTGCGTCGTCGCCGGCGAGGCTTCGGGCGATCTCCACGCATCCGAGGTGGTCCGCGAGATCCGGAAGGAAGTCCCGAACCTCGAGCTGTTCGGGATCGGAAGCCGGCGCCTCATCGCGGAGGGGCTGACTCCGGTTCGCGACTCCAGCGACCTCGCCATCGTGGGGTTGTTCAACGTACTCCGTCATCTTCCGATGTTCCGCCGGGCTTTTGCGGATCTGATGGACGCCATCCGGCGGGAACGTCCCGATGCCGTGCTGCTCGTCGACTATCCCGATTTCAACCTCAGGGTCGCCAGGCAGTGCAAGAAGCTCGGGATCCCGGTTTTCTATTACATCTCACCCCAGGTGTGGGCCTGGCGCGCGGGACGCGTTGCGCAGATCGCCGCGCGCGTCGACCACATGTTCGTCATTTTTCCGTTCGAGCAAGAGCTGTATGCCGCGCGCGGCGTTCCCGTAACCTACGTCGGACATCCACTGGCCGAGCAGCTGTCGACACTGGCTCCTCGTAGCGACGAGGTTCCCAGCGAGCCGTACCGGATCGCGATCCTCCCGGGTAGCCGGAAGATGGAAATCGAGTCACTGCTGCCCGCGATGCTCGACGCGGTCGAAGAGCTCTCGCGGGATCACAGCCTCGAGTCGACGCTCCTGCTGGCTCCGACGATCGATCGCCTCTCGGTCGAGCGGTATTTGGCAGGAAGGCCGAATCCTCCCGCGATCATCGACTCCGGAAGGATGGACTCGCTGCGAAATGCCGACGCGGCCATATGTTCGTCCGGAACCGCCGCCCTCGAGTGCGCGGTCCTCGGGGTTCCTCCCGTGATCGTCTACCGTCTCAGCCCCATGACATACGTCCTCGCGCGGCTGCTGGTCCGGCTGCCGAGCTTCTCGCTCGTGAACATCGTGGCGGGCAAGAGGGTCGTTCCCGAACTGATGCAGCATGAGGTCACAGGCCGGCGGATCGCGCATGAAATCGCGCTCCTGCTCGATCCCGCACGCTGGGCGGAGGTAAGGGTCGAGCTCGGAAAAGTACGGGCTGCCCTCGGTGGCCAGGGCGCTGCGCGCCGCACCGCTTCGAAAATCGTTACACTGATCCGCCGTCCGGGCCGTGATGCCTGACCTCCAGCCCATGTCCACGCTCCACCGACTGTTTCGCCACGTGCTCCCGTACAAGTTGTGGGGAGGCATCGCGCTGCTCAGCATGCTCACCGTGGCGGGGACGACCGGGGCGATCATCGTCCTGATCCAACCTTTGTTCGACGAGGTGCAGACCCGTGACCCGGCCAGATCCGTGGACGAGCGTGCAGTGGTCTCCGGACCGGACGGCGCACCGCTTGCGGGAGCGCGAATCTCCGTCGGTCCGCGGCGGGACGTGGTGGTGACGGACGAGGCGGGCTCGTTCGACGTGCAGCCGCTGGCGGAGGGAGCTTCCCGCGAGGACAAAGCGAAGAATGCGCTGATCGATCATCTGCTGAAGCGTGACGAGCCCGAGGGCCAGCGAGGAGCTCTGGTCAACTGGTTCGACCGCTCGACCAGCCAGGTCCGAACCTGGTGGGAAGAGAACCAGAGCGACCGGTGGCAGCTGATCCTCGGTTTCCTGTTCGCGGTCTTCGTCGTTCGCGCCCTGAGCTCGTTCTTCTCCGAGTATTCGTTTCAGAAGGTCGGGCTCTCGACCGTTCGGGACCTGCGCAACAAGCTTTACGAGAGCATCATCCAGCAGAGCAATCGCTTTTTCGCGAAACGCTCGACGGGCGAGCTCGTGAGCAGGATCGTCTCGGACGTCGAACAGGTGCAGGCCGCCGTCTCGATCCGCGTTGGCGATCTGTTTCAGGAGTCGGTGAACCTGCTGGTGATCGGCCTGGTGATCCTGCTCATCAACACCGAGCTCGCGTTTTTCACCTTCATCATCGCCCCCTTGATCGTCTATCCCGTCGTCCAGTTCGGAAAGCGGCTGCGGAAGGCAACGCGCGTTTCGCAGGAACGGATGGCGGACATCGCGACGATCCTCGAGGAGACGATCAAGGGGGTCCGCATCGTCAAGGCCTTCTCGATGGAGAATTTCGAGATTGGGCGGTTCCGAGAAGCGACCCGACGCCACCTCGCGATCAATCTCAAGGCTCAGCGGATTCAGGCGGTGACCTCACCCGTGATGGAGTTGCTCGCGGGGATCTGCATGGTACTGCTGTTCGGGTACGCGGCTCTGCGAATCCGCGCGGACGCGCTCACCCTCGGTCAGTTCATGAGTTTCCTCATCGCGCTCGCCGGCATGTACGCTCCGATCAAGCGGCTCAACAAGGTGAATCTCGCGGTGAACACCGCTCTTTCGGCTGCCGAGCGCGTGTTCCAGGTTCTCGACGTTCACAACGAAGTGAAAGAGCGGCCGGACGCGATCCGGCTGAACGCCGTCGGCTCCGGCATCCATTACGAGAACGTCGGCTTCGCCTACGACGACCGTCCCGTGCTTTCCGGCGTCGACTTCAAGGTTCTGCCGGGCGAGCTCGTGGCAATCGTCGGCGGAAGCGGCGCGGGCAAGTCGACGCTCGTCAATCTGCTCCCTCGTTTCTACGACGTCAGCGAGGGCTCCGTGAAGATCGACGGGCACGACGTCCGGAATCTCACTCTCGGTTCTCTCCGAGGAATGATCGGATTCGTGACTCAGGAAACGATCCTGTTCAACGACACGGTGAGGAACAATATCGCCTATGGACGGGCCGATATCTCGAGCGAGCAGATCGAGGCGGCCGCCCGGGCAGCGAACGCGCACGAGTTCATCATGGATCTGCCGGAGGGATACGAGTCGACGGTGGGGGAGAGCGGCGTGCTCCTCTCGGGTGGCCAGCGGCAGAGACTCGCCATCGCGCGGGCTCTTCTCAAGAACTCGCCGATTCTGATTCTCGACGAAGCCACATCGGCGCTCGACACCGAATCGGAAAGGCTCGTCCAGCAGGCCCTGGCGAATCTCATGGCCGGCCGCACGACCCTGGTGATCGCCCACCGTCTTTCGACCGTCCGGCGCGCCGACAAGATCATGGCGCTCGACGCCGGCCGCATCGTCCAGTCGGGCAGGCACGAGGACCTCGTGCTCGAACCGGGGATCTACCGGAAACTGTACGAAATGCAGTTCCTCGAAGAGGATCCGACCACCGAAAGCGCACCGCAATGAGACGCGACTGGGGCCTGACCCTTCTTCCTCCCGCTGCGGCGCTCCTCATCCGCGTTCTCCACGCGACCCTCCGCACCCGCCACTGGAACTCGGCCGCCATCGAGTCGCTCAACGCAAAGGCTCTTCCTTACATCCTCTCGTTCTGGCACAGCGATCTCCTGCTCATGGTCTATTCGCGGCACCGCAAACCGATCCGCGTGATGTCCTCTCAGCACCGCGACGGGGAGATCATGGTTCGGACGCTTCGGCGCTTCGGCGTTCGAACGGCGCGAGGCTCTTCGACCAGAGGAGGCCAGGCCGCTCTTCGCGAGATGATCCGGATGGCCAGGAGCGGCGAACGTCTGGCGTTCACTCCCGACGGGCCGACGGGCCCGCGACGGATCGCCAAGCCGGGCGTCATCCAGGCCGCACAGCTCACCGGCCTGCCGATCGTCCCCGCCGCCATCGTGGCCGAGCGCCGTCGCCTGCTCGATTCCTGGGATCGCTTCCAGATCCCGCGGCCCTTCAGCCGCACGCTCTTCCTCTACCACGAGCCGATCGTAGTACCGCGCACCATGACGCCGGAAGAGTTCGAGGCGAAACGCCTCCAGCTCGAGGCGGTGATGCTCGAGCTCGTGAGCGTCGCCGAGCAGGACTTCTCCCGGCTGTGGGAGGAAGCGGTTCGGCACTGAGCGAGGGTCATTCCCCGCTTTTTGCCTTTTTCTTTCCTCGCGGAGTCGAAGGCCAGGCGCTGGCCGGCTCGAGCGGCTCCGATGCCGGCCTGTCTCCGCGCCGCCGCCCCTCATGACCGCCGTTGTTCGCGTCTCCCGGGCCGGCAACCACTTCCACTCCGCCCGTTCCCCGCCGTCCAGCTCCCCCTCGTGTCGCTTTCTCGAGCGTCATGAGAAAACCAAGCGCCGGGTCCTTGAACTGGCACTGCCGCAGCATCGCCCAGTTCTCCCTGACATACTCCTGGAGATACTTCAGGACGTGGCCGAGGGAGATGATCCTGCAGGGCGGCACTTCCTCTCCGGGCGGCATGGTTCCGAAGGCGAGAAGGCGAACCTGATATCCCGATTCAGTCCGCGCGGCACCACGCGTACGAAGCCCTTCGATGAGGTGGTTGGAATCGTCCTGCTGACAGCCGAGTCGCGCGAGCACGACGGCGAGCACCTTGGGATCGGTGGCGCTGAGGTTGAAATTCACCCGCCCTTCCTTGACCTCGCCGATCAGCATGTCGACGCAATCCTCGGGGATCGCCAAACCGGGATCGGGTTGGGCGACTCCGACACCGAGAGGCCCATCCTTGACGATTCCGGTGGATCCGCCCGGAAAGCGGAACCCCAGTACGTCCACGTCGGTCACGACGCGGAAGGCGCGGCGACCGGTCGACTCCTCGACGATCGGGAACTCGGTCGAGGTGAAGTAACCGTTGAGCTGCAGATAGGCCTGAACCAGGGAGACCGCGTGATCCATTTGCCCGGCTGCAATGCGAACCGGAGGCCAGCGGATGGGTTCGGACTCCGGGGTGGATGGGGATCGGGATTGTCGGCAGGCCGCCTCTCCCCCCGGGGGGGGTGGAGATCGAGGGACCATTGCCAATCCGTTACAGAAGAGGAGGCCGGGGCCGCCCTGGCCCAAGCAAAACCCTATAATGCGCCGACGATGCGTCGAACTTTTCTCATCACCGGATGGCTGCTCATCGCCGCACTCGCGACCGGTTGCGCGATGGAGGGAATGCGCGGAGCCCGGGTCGGTGACCGCGCGGCATCGGACGACCCCTTCGTCCGGGCACGCCAGCAGATGGTCTCCGACCAGCTGGTCGCCCGCGGCATCGGCGATCCGGACGTTTTGGAGGCGATGCGCAAAGTGCCGCGCCATCGCTTCGTTCCCCAAGAGGTGGCGGCGCAGGCATACGAGGATCAGCCGCTGCCGATCGGGTTCGACCAGACGATCTCCCAGCCGTTCATCGTCGCTTACATGACGCAGGCGCTCGACCTCGTTCCCTCTGACCGGGTGCTGGAAATCGGCAGCGGCTCCGGATATCAGGCGGCCATCCTCGCCGAGATCGTCAACGAGGTCTTCACCATCGAGATCGTTCCCGAGCTGGCCGAGAGATCCAGGAGCTCGCTCGAGCAGCTCGGCTATGGGAACGTGATGGTGAGAGAAGGGGACGGCTATCGGGGATGGCCCGAGCGCGCGCCGTTCGATGGAATCATCGTCACCGCGGCTCCGACTTACATTCCGAAGACGCTGATCGATCAGCTCGCCATCAACGGCAGGCTCATCATCCCGGTCGGTGACTGGTATCAGGAACTGG
>JBHEOL010000235.1:0-3653 GCA_046261635.1 Thermoanaerobaculia bacterium
GTTGCTTCGCCTCGCCGTTCCTGCTCGCTTGCTTCCTAACATGCCGGGTTGAAAGTGTAGCACCGGCAGGCGGGCCCCCGGCGTGATGGACGACGACCGCAGCGAGAGACCCGAAACCGGGTGCCGGCATCGACTCCGAGCGAGAGGAATCGGTTCCGACCGGCGACCGGCACTTCGCTACTCCTTCTGAGCCACGAAGTGGACGATCAGATCGTCGTCGAGCTTCAACCGCAGAATCCCGCCGGGCTTGTTCGAGGTCGGAAAGACGGCCTGAACGACCACGCCCGAGGGCTTGTCGTCGCAGGCGATCGGCATCGGACGGACGACCTTGAGGTTACCGAACTGCCGGGCGATCACTTTTCCTTCCTCGGACTGCCACTCGAGGGGAGCCTTCTCCCCGGCGCCGATCGCGGCGGCGAGCTGCTTCGCTTCATCAAAGGTGAGCTGCCCGGTGAGCAGAGTGAGAGTGAGGCGGTTCTGAGCGCTGTGCTGGATGTACTTGTTGACGCAGACGGCAGATTCCGCCGCTGCCGGAAGCAGCAGAAGCAGGAAGATCGAGATCGTTAGACGCTGGATTGACATTGGAAGGCTCCGGGGAGGGGCAAATTGTGGAGCCTGGTGAACCCCACGCAGGGATGATAACCCCGGAGGGAGGGAGGGATTCCAGGACGCCCGTCACATGTGGAAGCGATCTCAGGCGGGGAGAGGGGCGGTGGGAGGGAGGCAATTCACCCTTTTCAGGGAGTTGCGGAGCCCGTGGTCGCAATTCCGGGTTCCACGTTTTTGGGGGGGTTGGGGCTGGATTGTCCCTTTGGGCTTGCGAACGGACGGAAGGCGGCGGAGGCTGAAGCCTCCGCCACTTTTGAGCTTCGATTCTCAGTTCCGGGAGGTGAGCATTTCCCACTCCTGGTGAAGAGCGGGAGGGGCGGGGACCGGCTGGCGGTCGAGGCGAGGCATCTCGGTCGAGGCCTCGATCATCCGATGGAACTTCGCGAGCAGGTTCGCCCGCGTGCGGCGGGGAAGTGCGCGAAGCTCTTCATTCAGCGCCATCAGGTCGTTCTCTTCTTTCGAGATCTCCCACGGGGCGATCTTCCGGTCAACCGCGCCGCTGAAAAACTCCCTGAGCGTGACGCCGTAGGTGCGGAGCAGCCGTTCGAGCTGCGAGACTTTCATCGAGGAGATCCGCTCGCCTGTCTCGAACGAGCTGATCGACTTCTCTCCAATGCCGGCCATCTCGGCCGCTTCCTTCTGACTCAGACCGCGCATCCGGCGCAGCTCCCTCAGCTTGAGCACCACATCCATGATTCCCCCTCGCGTCGTGCTCTCAGAAACGACGCATCAATCCGATCACGATTCCCTGTATGGATACGTCCTCCGGAAGGGCGTAAATCGGCGCCATCGCCGAGTTGGCCGGCTGAAGCCGGATCCTTCCACGCTCCCGGTAGAACCGCTTCAACGTCACTTCGCCCGCTACGTTCGCCACGATCATGTCGCCGTTCTCGGCTGTCTCACGCCGCGCGATGATCACGAAGTCCCCGTCGAGGATCCCGTCTTCGATCATCGACTCCCCCCGCACCTTCAGCACGTAGTTGTCACCACGCCCGGTCAGGTGCTCGGGAACCACGACCGTCTCGTCTCCGACTTCGACCTCGAGAGGACGCCCCGCCGCGATGTAGCCGAAAAATGGCAGCTGCCGCGCCTGGGCTTCCTCTCCCGGAGGCTCGACCAGCTCGACTCCCCTCTTCTGGTTCCAGTCGCGCCGGAGCAGCCCCTTCTTTTCCAGAATCGACAGGTGCTTATAGACGGTCCCGTACGAGGAAAATCCGAAGGCCTCACAGATTTCCCGGTGGGTCGGAGCCACGCCCCGCTCCTTCTGATAATCCCGGATGAAGCTCAGAATGTCCCGCTGTCGTTCGGTCAGGTAAGTCACCGCGATTCCTCCATCTGCAGATGCATTGAAAGATAGGCGGTAACGGGGCGTAAGTCAAGAGGGAGGCGTAAGTGAGGCGTAAATTGTAACATCGGGGGGGCCGGGGGGAAAGGCAGAAGGCAGAAGGCAGAAGGCAGAAGGCAGAAAAGTCCGCGTCATCCTGAGGAGGCGCGCGGAGAACGAGTCCTCACCGCAACCGTGCGCGCCGATGAAGGATCTCAAAATCCGAGGATTCGTGGCGACCGGGTGTGGGGAAAACGGCAGGTAGGCGACATCCTTCAATTTTGAGATCCTTCGGTCGCGCTAACCGGTGGCGTGGCGACTACTGTTCGCGGCGCTCCCTCAGGATGACAGCAGCGGCTTTCCGGGCCGTTGCCCTTGAATTTACTTCTGCCTTCTGCCTTCTGCCTTCTGCCTTCTGCCCTGGCTTCTGGCTTCTGGCTTCTGCCTTTACTTCCTCTCTCCCTCGCGATCTTCCACGCGGAATACGCTCTGCCCTGCCCGGATCTGGTCTCCGGGATGGATCTTCGTATTTCGCGCGGGGAGCGTGTTGAGGAAAGTTCCGTTCCGCGATTCCAGGTCCTTGATCCTCACCCACCCCTGCTCGTCGATGACGAGGCTGAAATGCTTCCGGGAGAGAAACTCGTCCGGGACGCGAACGTCCCCTTCCCTTCCGACGATCAGGCCGCGCACGGGGATCGGATATTCGCGCCCCTTCGCGGGGCCCTCGATCCCGACGAGCATATGGTGGCGGATGCCCTGCCTCATCTTCCTCGCACCCGACTCGAGAAGCTTCTTCATCAACGCCGGCGAGGCCTCGCGCAGGTTCTCCGACGAAAACTCGATCGGCTCGACCGGAACGCCGGCCTCCTCGGTGGGCTCCACGCAGATGAGCGCAGAGCCCGCTCGCACCAGGTGCATCCCCTCGGTGAGAAGCGCCTCGGTCACCGGCTCGCCATCGAGAAACGTACCGGTGTGGGAATCGCAGTCGCGGAGAACGAGAGACGCGCCCCGGACCGCGATCTCGCAGTGCCGGATCGAGAGCTCGGCGTCGTCGAGCTCGACGTGGGCCCCCCTCCGCCCGATGACGAGCGGATGATCGCTCACCGTGAAAATCGCATCGGTCGAGTCTTCGGCCCCGCGCGCGATCACCCGAACATTCCGAGGGACTGCCTCCGAAATCTCTTCCTCCTCGATCGCGGGTTCCTCGCCGCCGATGAGCGGAGTCAGAACCACGAACCCCGAGAGGTCGAGCTCCTCCAGATCACCAGCCGTCGCGAACCTCGCGGCGAGGACTTCCCGCAGTCCGATCAGCTCACCGCACGAACAGCGTGCGAGCGAAGTCGGAAGGCGGACCGCAACCGCGGCCGGCACCTCGTACGCCAGATCGCAACGCTGGCATCGGAGCAAGGGCATGAAAGGATCATAACTCTTCGAGGGCATTTCGGCGTGTCAGGACGAGGGGCTAGGGGCCAGGGACTAGGGACTAGGGGAGAGATGACAACCGCAAGAACAAAACCATCATGAACGACGAAATGCTGACTTGCTGATGGTTTGCCTTTCCCTAGTCCCTAGTCCCTAGCCCCTAGTCCCTAGTCCCTCCATCGGGCGGCCCCCTCGGGATCGTCGAGCTGCTCGAGCGTGAACCGCGCGATACGGCGCGACTCGGGGCCGGGATTCGCTCCGACCATTTCGGCGAGCACCCGCCGCGCCGCGCCGAGAT
>JBHEOL010000039.1:0-10361 GCA_046261635.1 Thermoanaerobaculia bacterium
CCGAAGGGCTGGTGGAGGTTGCGAGGCGATCTCCGCGTCGCTCGTCGTCAACGATGCCACCGCATCGCCTCCTCCTCGCTCCTTGATCTCGCCTCGCAAGCTCCACCAGCGCGGCCCCTCTGGTTTCTTTCACAGCCTCTCAGGATGACAGGGTGGTGGGGGAGGATTCGCATCGCTCCTCCGCCACCCTGAATCGTCACTGAAGCTGCGGTTCGATTCCCATCTCGCGGAGCAGGTTGTCGGCTCCGTCGACGGCGTCCATGACCCACAGCATGTAGCGTGAGTCGACGTGGATCGAGCGGGCGATGGTCGGATCGACGATGTAGTCCGACCCCATCGCCTCGTAGTTGCCGTCGAAGGCGAGCCCGGTCATCTCGCCTCGCCCGTTGAGCGTGGCCGAGCCGGAGTTCCCGTTGGTGATGTCGCAGGTGCTGAGGAAGTTGACCGGAAGTGTCCCGAGATCGGGGTCGACGTACGGTCCGAACCGCTCGGCGCGCACGGCCTCGAGAAGTGTGGAGGGCGAAGCGAACGGCTCCTCGCCCGTCTCCTTCTCGAGGATTCCCTCCACGGTGGTGAACGGCTCGTACCGCACCCCGTCGCGTGGGGTGTAGCCGACGACCTCTCCGAAGGTCACGCGGAGCGTGCCGTTGGCATCGGGCGCGAGAAGTCCGCCTCTCACCGCGCGGAGCGCGCGGATGTACTCGGGGCGGAGGCGTGAGAACGCGCCTCTCCGCTCGTCGGCGATGCGCTCGTTGTCGTCGAGCAGCGGCCGGAGAGCGGCCGCGAGCTCGACCATCGAGTCGCCGCGCGCCACGAGCGCTTTCGTCGATTCACCGAACATCGCCTTGCGCACGCTCTCGTCCGCGATCCGGGTCCCGCCGTAGAGACGGTCGAGAAACGCGTCGACCTGAGCCTCGGCACCTTCCTTCCCCGTCGCGGCGAGCGCCTGGTCGAGGGCAGGAATCCGCTGATCGGCGGGAAGACCAGCCGCTTCCAGCAGGAAGTAGCGCAGCCCCGCGCGGTCGCTGTCGGTCTCGATCAGCCGCTGGCTGCGTGCGATCGAGGCCTCGAGCCGCGGCCAGTTCCGCTGCTGATACTTCTCTTCCCGGTCGAGATCCTTCTTGGTTCGCTCACGGCTCAGCTGATACATCATGTCCGCCTGCGCCAGCATCGGTGAGGCCTGCTGAAGCCAGCTCAGAACGGTGTCCCGCTGCATGGTCGCGCGCTGAGCTGCGACCGTGCCGCGAAGCTCGTCCATGGCTGCCTGATGGCTTTTCAACAGCTCGCCGTCGTTCGCGACGAGCGCCTGCATCTGCCGCTCCTCGGCCGCCTTCACATTCGCCAGATCGCCTGCCTCGAAGGCCTCGAGGGTTCCCTTGTACTTCTTCAGGTAGTTCGCGAGTCCACGGATGCGGGTCGCGTTGCGGATCGCGACCTCGCGGCCGCGCTTCCCTTCCTCGTCGAGGATGCCGATGAGAGCCTCGCGATAGCGGATCGACTCGGGGAAGCTGTAGTCGATCTTCATCCGCGTCTCGTCGGCCGTCTCGTAGCGGAAGGTGATGCCGGGGTAGCCGGCCACGATCATCAAATCGCCCGGGTCGATGTCGCCGGTCGCGATCTTCAGCCAGTGCTTCGGCTGGTAAGGAACATTGTCGGGCGAGAAGTCGGCGGGACGGCCGTCGCGGCCGACGTACGCGCGAAGGAATCCGAAGTCGCCCGTGTGGCGCGGCCACATCCAGTTGTCGATCTCGCCGCCGAAGGTTCCGATCCCGTCGCCCGGCGCGTAGACGAGGCGCACGTCGCGGATCTCCGTCCTCGTCGTCCGCAGGTACTGCGTTCCGCCGAAGTAGGCGTCCACCGAGCAGCGGAGGCCACCCGGCTTCTCGCACTGGGCCACCAGCTCCTTTTGGCGCCGCTCGATCGTGTCGTACCGGACCGTGTCGCTCATCCGGTCGAGCCGGCCGAGGACGCGGTCGCTGACGTCCTCGATCTTCGAGGTGACGTAGATGCGGGCGTCGGCCGAGGCCTGGACCTCATCTCCCATGGACGCCGCGAGGAACCCGTTCCTGAGCAGGTCGCGCTCCGGCGTCGAGTTGTACTGGAGATAGCCGTAAACGCAGTGGTGGTTCGTGGCGACGAGTCCCATCGGCGAGACGAACGACGCGCTGCATCCGCCGGTGGAGACGATCGCACCCATCGGAAAGCCGGTGAGATCGGCAAACTGGGCCGGATCCAGCTCGAGCCCTCTCTCCTTCAACTGGTCGGCGAGTTGGGGGACCTGCTGCGGCATCCACATCCCCTGCCCCGCGGCGAGGGCCGGCAGGAGACAGACGAGCATGGCGGTGATGAGTGTTTTCACGTGGAGCTCCTTTCGAATCGCGGTGCGGAGAACCCGCGTAGCGAGCCCGGCGCCGCAGGCAATTTTTCCCCTTGGCTGGGGCCCGGTCAAGGTCCGATGAACATCAGCGCGTGATGCCCGCACGGGTCAGAGGCGCGCCATGACCGCCTTTCCAGCCGCCGCGGTACCGAGCGATCCCCCCAGATCCGAGGTCGTTTCGCCGGCGCGGATCGCATCCTCGCAGGCTTTCTCGATGCGCCGGGCCGCCTCGTCGAACCCGAGGTAGCCGAGCATCATCGCCGCCGTCAGGATCGCGCCGGCCGGATTGGCGACGTCCTTCCCCGCGTACTTCGGCGCGCTCCCGTGGATCGGCTCGAACAGCGAAATTCTTCCCGGATGGATGTTTCCGGAGGCGGCCACACCGAGCCCTCCCTGAAGGGCAGCGCCGAGATCGGTCACGATGTCGCCGAACATGTTGTTGGTCACGATCACGTCGAACATCTCCGGCGCCCGCACCATCTGCATCGTCAGCGCGTCGACGAACATGTGGAAGTGCTCGATCCCCGGATACTCCGCCGCCACCTGCTCGAACGTTCGCATCCAGAGGTCGCCGCCGAACCGCATGACATTGTTCTTGTCCGTCATGCAGACCGACTTCCGGCCGTTCGCCTTTGCGAACTCGAATGCGTGACGGATGATCCGCTCGACTCCCTTGCGGGTCGAGACGTCCTCCTGGATCGCGATCTCGTCTTCGGTCCCCTTCCGGAAGTTTCCGCCCATCCCGACGTACGCCCCCTCGGTGTTCTCGCGGAAGATCACCATGTCGACATCGGAGGCGGTCTTTCCCTTGATCGGACAGAGCCGCTCGTCGATGAGTTTCACCGGGCGGTAATTCACATAGAGGTCGAGTTGAAACCGCATCCCGAGGAGGATGTCGGCGGCATGCTTCATGTCGGGGACGCGCGGGTCGCCGAAGGCACCCAGGTAGACCGCGGCGTAGTTTCGGCGCAGGTCGTCCATCGCCCCGGGAGGCATCGAGATCCCGGTCTTCAGGTAATTGTCGGCGTTCCAGTCGAAGTGAACGAACTCGAGCCCAAGGCCAGAGTCTTCGTTCACCTTCTCGAGGATCTTCATTCCGGCCGCGATCACTTCCGGCCCGATGCCGTCCCCTGGGACGACTGCGATCTTCTTCGTCATGCTCTTCTCTCCCCCGCTCTCTTGATCGAGGGCGTCATGATAGCGGAGGTGCCGGCGGCTCCTGCCGGAATCCCGGCCGGAGCCAGGGGGTTCTCGGTCAGACCGTCATGTCAACGGTCCCTACAGCTTCTCCGGCGCCGCCCGTAATCCCGTCGCCACCTCCCCCCCCGTGGCGCCGGATCGCGATTGCGCTCCTGTTCGCCGTCCTGGCGGCCGTGGCGGTATGGTTCTCCCCCCTCCGCGAATGGGTCGACCCGGCCCGCGTCTCCGAGTGGCTTCGCTCGACCGGCTCCCTCTGGTGGGCCCCGCTGGTGTTCCTGGGCGTTTACGTCCTGTTCTCCCTCACCTTCGTCCCGGTGCTCCCCCTTGCCGCTGCCGCCGCGCTCACATGGGGGTGGTTCTGGGGGGGGATCATCGAGCTCGTCGTCGCAATCGTCGGCGCGCTTCCCCCTTACGTGATCGCGCGGTCTGCTGCTTCGTCATGGATCGAGTCGAAGATGAAGGCGCGCTTCGGGATCAACTACGATCGCGTGCGCATCCGCGCCACCTCGACTCTCTTCCTCCTGCGCCTCGTTCCGGTGCTTCCCTTCTCCGCGGTCAACTATCTGTCGGGACTCGCCGCAATCCGCCCGCTCCCCTACCTGGTGGCGACCACGATCGGGATGGTTCCGTCGGTCTTCCTCTTCACGTATTTCGTCGATGCCGTGGCCTCCGGCTTGCTGTCGTGGCGGCAGGCCTCCCTCCGGATGGCCGCGGCAGGCCTCGGTCTCGGCCTTCTCTTCATTGCGTCGCGAATCGTCGCGGCGAAGCTGCATCAACGAAGCCTCCGATGAGGCCGGCAAAAGTGGCGGAGGCTTCAGCCTCCGCCCGTTGAGTGCGGAGCGGGCGAGCTGTCCCTCCTCCATCGGGGCAGAGCCGGAGGCTGAAGCCTCCGCCACAGGGCCGAAGGGGAGGCTGAAGCCTCCGCCACATGCGGTATGATCCGGCGCTGGCAGATTGCCCGAAAAGGAGTCCTTCCGTGAGTACTTTCCCTGGTGTCGACTACATGGATATCGATTCGCTCTTCACCGAAGAAGAGCTGATGGTGCGGCAGACGGTCCGCGATTTCGTGGACGACGAGGTCCTTCCGATCATCGAAGAAGCCCACCGTCATGAGAAGTTTCCCGATCACCTGATCCCGAAGATGGCCGAGATGGGTCTGTTCGGCTCGACCATCGACGAATATGGGCTTCCGGGGCTGAACAACGTCGCCTACGGGCTGATCATGCAGGAGCTCGAGCGGGGCGACTCGGGGCTGCGCTCGTTCGTCTCGGTGCAGTCGAGCCTCGTGATGTATCCGATCTACACCTACGGCTCGAAGGAGCAGCGGGACAAGTGGATTCCGAAGCTGGCGAGCGGCGAAGCGATCGGATGTTTCGGCCTGACCGAACCGGATTTCGGCTCCAACCCGGGGGGGATGCGGACGCATGCGAAAAAGGACGGCGATTCGTGGGTCCTCAACGGCGCGAAGTCGTGGATCACGAACGGCTCGGTCGCCGACGTCGCCGTGGTCTGGGCGCGCACCGCAGAGGGCATCAAGGGGTTCATCGTCGAGAAGGGGACGCCCGGATACACGACCGCCTATCACATGGGCAAGTTCTCGCTCCGCGCCTCGGTGACCTCGCAGCTCTTCTTCGAGGACTGCCGGATCCCGGCCGAGAATCTTCTTCCCGAGACCGGCTCGCTCAAGCATCCGCTCGGCTGCCTCTCGCAGGCGCGTTACGGCATCGCCTGGGGCGGGATCGGCGCGGCGATGGCGGTCTACCAGACGGCCCTCGACTACGCCAAGTCGCGCATCCAGTTCGGCGGCCAGCCGATCGCCTCGCACCAGCTCGTCCAGAACAAGCTCGCATGGATGATCACCGAGATCACCAAGGCGCAGCTGTTGTCGGTTCAGCTCGGCCGCCTCAAGGACGCCGGAAAGATCCAGTCGCAACACATCTCGATGGGAAAGATGAACAACGTCAACATCGCCCTCGAGTGCGCCCGCATGGCCCGCGACATCCTCGGCGCCAACGGCATCTCGGACGAGTACCCGGTCATCCGGCACATGCTCAACCTCGAGTCGGTCAAAACCTACGAGGGAACTCACGACATCCACAACCTCGTCATCGGTGAGGCGGTCACCGGCATCCCGGCTTACAACCCCCCGATGAACGAGAAGACCGCTCGCGAAAAGGCCAAGGCCGCAGCGAAGGATTAGTGTCGAACGCCGGCGGCCGGGCAACGGCCGCCCAGGGGGAGAGAATGGAATCGAGCCTGGAGCTGGGATTTCTCAGAGCCACCGAAAAGGCAGCCATCGCCGCCGCACGGACGATGGGTTACGGCAATCGGAAGCACTCCGACCAGGTGGCCGTCGAGGCGATGCGCGAGGAGCTCAACCAGCTTCGGATGCGCGGACGGATCGTCATCGGCGAGGGCGAACGAGACAAGGCTCCGATGCTCTTCAACGGAGAGCAGCTGGGACGGTGGGACGAGTCCCACCCGGAGATCGACATCGCGGTGGATCCTCTCGAGGGAACCAACCTCTGCGCCCTCGGTGAGCCGAATGCCATCGCCGTCCTCTCCGCTTCGGAGAAAGGGGGCCTGCTCCACGCTCCCGACATCTACATGGACAAGCTCTGCGTCGGCCCCACGGGCGCCGAGGAGATGAGCCTCGACAAGAGCCCGAAGGAGAACCTCGAGGCTCTCGCAAAAGCCTTCGGCCGGGACATCAACGAGCTGGTCGTCACGGTCCTCGACCGCGACCGGCACGCCGACCTGATCGGCCAGATCCGCGAGGCCGGTGCGCGCATCAAGCTGATTGGTGACGGCGATCTGTCAGCCGGCATCTCCGCCGCGATTCGCGGGACGGGCGTCCACATCACCATGGGAATCGGTGGAGCACCGGAAGGCGTGATCACCGCTGCCGCCATGCGGTGCCTGAGCGGGCGCATGATCGGCCGCCTCCGTCCGCTCGAGAAGTGGCAGGAGGACCGCCTCAAGGAGATGGGCTTCACCGACCACGACAAGATCTACGACACCGAGGAGCTCGCAGCGGGGAAGGACATCATCTTCTGCGCCACCGGAGTCACCGACGGCGACCTGCTCCGCGGCGTCCGTTTCTTTTCCGGCGGCATCCGGGTCTCGTCGCTCTTCATGTCGAAGAAGACCAGCACGATCCGGTTCGTCGACACGATCTACAAAGAGGAAGGGCCAGTTCCCGTCATGTTCCAGGGATGACGACGAATAGGACGAATAGGACCTATAGGACCTATAGGACCTATAGGACTTATAGGACTTATAGGACGGTGACCTTGAAGAGCTCGGGGCAGGATCGTGCTCCCGCCCGTTCTACCTAGTTCGTCCTATTGGTCCTATTCGTCCTATTGCCCCCTCCCGAATGCTGCTGGAACTTCCGACTCGAACGTCATCTTCTTCCCGGTGGTCGGATGCACCAGACCCAGCCGGCGCGCGTGGAGGGCGAGCCGCCCGATCGGGTCGCTTGTCGCTCCGTACCGCGAATCACCCGCAATCGGGTGACCGCTCTCGGACAGATGGACGCGGATCTGATTCTTCCGTCCCGTCTCGAGAGTCACTTCGAGCGTCGAGTACTTCGCCCCCGCATGGACGGTCCGGTAGTGTGTCACCGCCGCCTTCGCGTTCGGGTAGCTGCGGGGATCGACGCTCCGCACGAGAAGGTCTTTCCCCTCCCATAAATGAGACTGGATCGTCCCCTCGGGAGGGTCGAGGTGCCCCTCCACGATCGCCACATAAATCCGATCGATGTCGTGCGCGGCAAAGCGCTCCTTCAGAGCCTCGCGCACCTCGAAACTCCGGGCGAAGACGAGGATTCCCGACGCCTCACGGTCGAGCCGATGGACGACGTGGATCCGGTCGCCGATTCCCTTCGCCTTGAGATAGCGGTTGAGCGCGGCCTGGAGCGTCTGTTCGCGCTCGGATTCGGTCGAGACGGTCAGAAGGCCCGGAGGCTTCACGACGACGAGGATGTCGTCATCCTCATGAAGCAGCGAGACCTCGGGAGGAAGGAGCGCGTGATGCTCTTTTCGGGAGAGCTCGACCGTGTCCCCGGAGCGAAGCTCGCGCTTCGCGATCTTCTCGACCTCACCGTTCACCCGGATCCGCCCGGCAGCCAGCATCTGTCGCAACGTCGTCCGCGAAGCCTGGGGAAGGACCCCGGCGAGAAACTCGAGAAGGATGGCCGGGCGGCCGACCGTCGATCGCATGGGGGGAGGATACACCGCGCCTTCAGGCGCTGAGCCCGCCGTTTTGGGGTCGACGTTTTCCCATCCGATTCCGTATTTCCCGCAGGGGCACCGATGGATCAGACCCGCTGGCGAAACGTCGAGCAGTCGCGAAACGCCTATCACTCGGATGATGCAGTGTCGTCCTCCATGCCGCTCGAGGCCTTTTTCGAGGTCGCGGCCCGCTGCAATCTGCGGTGCCAGATGTGCGCGATCAATCACGATCAGCGATACAAGCCACGGGCCGGCCGCCCCCCTTTCTTCGAGCCCGAGCTGTTCGAGCGTCTCGAGCCCATCTTCCCCACGCTGCTTCGCGGATACCTGTTCGGACTCGGCGAGCCGCTCCTCAACAAGCACCTTCCCGACTATGCGCGCCAGCTCTCCTCGGCGGGCGCAGACGTCTGGCTCAATACGAATGCGACGCTCATCGACGAGGAAAAAGCCGAGGCGCTCGCAGCCGCCGGTGTCGCGGCCATCACGATCTCGATCGACGGCGCCACGGCTCCGACGTACGAGGCCATTCGCGTCGGGGCGCGGTTCGACGCGCTACTGCGCGGGATCCGCGCTCTGGCCGCGGCGCGCGAGCGCCATGGACGTCCGGATCTGAACTTCTCCTTCGTCGCCATGGCTTCGAACATCGCCGAGCTGCCGGCCCTCATGGAGCTGGGCCACGAGCTCGGCATCCCGGCCGTCCATGTCGAGCCGCTCTACGCGCAGCATCAGGCGGAGCTCGAGATTCACTACGAGCGCGAAAATCTGGGCATTCTCGACCCCGCGCTCGTCCGAGGAATCTTCGATGAGGCGGAGGAGCGCGGAGCCGCCCTCGGAGTCCGCCTCGACAGCCGGTTCCGCGAAGAAGACCTTCGCAACCGGTTCGATTATCTCGCGCGCTCGGCAGAGTTCCGCCCGCCCTCCAAATGCAGCGAGCCATGGTCGTCGATCTGGGTCACTTCCGCGGGAGAAGTACGGACCTGCTGCATCAACGAGCACGTGTTCGGAAATCTCTTCGAGCAGAGCTTCGAGGAGATCTGGAACGGCAGCGAGTACCTCGGGTTCCGTCGCACCCATGCGCGGCGCGAAGCCGCTCCCGGATGCGCGAACTGCATCCGCAACGGACGCGTGCGGCAATCGCCCTGGTACGCCCCCGTAGAGCCGGTGACCTATCGGTCCCGGCAGCGTCACGTTGCGGGCCAGGGATTCGAGCTCGACTGGCCCTCGGCGGGGGCGACGATCACGGATCCCGTGGCGATCACCGGACGGATCCGCGGCCCCGAGGAGTGGGAAGTGATGCTGGACGACACGCCGCTCGGCCGCGTGCGGGGCAACCCACCGGAGGGGCGGTTCGCCGTATCCGGGGCAATTCCTTTCGTCAGCGAGGGAGCGCACGAGCTCTGGGCGCGCCGGCCCGGCAATGGCCGCGGAGGGCTGGCCCATCGCGACGTGCACGTCTGGCGGTTCGACACCGGTTCGGACGTCACGCCCGTCACGTCGGCGGCGATCCTCCGCCACCGCGCACCCATGCGGATCTGGACGACCGCGGCCGAGATCGACGGGAGCCGATGGGATCGGGTCGATTTTCTGATCGACGAGGACCCGGCGGCGCGAGTGGCCACATTCGACCTCCGCGCGCTTCCCCCCGGCCGCTACGAGCTGATGCTCCGCGTCAACGGCCTTCGGACGAGACCGGTCGTTGTGGAGCGCCTTCGGTAAAGCCAAGTCAGAAGGCAGAAGGCAGAAGGCAGAAGGCAGAAGGCAGAAGGCAGAAGGCAGAAGGCAGAAGGCAGAAGGCAGAAGGCAGAAGGACGAGCAAAACAAAGACAGGATCAAAAGCAAGGCCTTGACTCTCCCCGCTCTTGATCCTGCCTTTACTTCTGCCTTCTGCCTTCTGCCTTCTGACTTCTGACTTGCCTTACTAGTGCGCTACCGCGAGCTCCTGCACGCGATACTTCCGCGTTCCCGGCAGGCAGCTCTTGTGCTCGACGTGGTAGAGGAACTCGTCGCGGAACTTATGCACGGAGGACATGACCAGGCCGATCGCGGCGTCGCCGAGGGCGCAGAGGGACTTGCCGCCGATGTTGTCGGACATGTCGAGGAGCAGATCGGCATCCTCCGGCCGGCCGCCGCCGTTCTCGAGGCGCCAGAGAATCGTCTCGAGCCAATTCGTCCCTTCGCGGCACGGCGTGCACTGACCGCACGACTCATGCGCGAAGAACTTCGAGAGCCGCCAGACCGCCTCGACGATGCAGGTGGAGTCGTCGATCACGATGATCGCGGCCGAGCCGAGCATCGAGCCGGCCTTCATGAGCGCGTCGAATGTGAGCGGAATGTCGATCTCGTCGGCCGTGAGCATCGGCGCCGACGCGCCACCCGGGATGACCGCTTTCAGCTTGCGCCCCTCGAAGAGCCCTCCGGCATGCTCGTAGATGAGCTCCTTGAGGTTGATGTCCATCGGGAACTCGTAGACGCCGGGCTTTTTGATCTGCCCCGAGATGCAGTAGAGCTTGGGGCCGGTGTTTTTCGGGATGCCGAAGCTCTTGAACCAT
>JBHEOL010000045.1:0-8878 GCA_046261635.1 Thermoanaerobaculia bacterium
AGGCGAGATCAAGGAGCGAGAAAACTGCGCACCATTCGGAAGTTTTAGAATGTAGTAGTTCAGAATCGCAGGATCACCCTTCGTGGCGCGGTGGGCGGAGGAAAGGATCCTCCGCCACGGCGACTGACGTCCGCTCCTGCCGTCACTCCCCCAGGGCTTCGTAGCGGACAATCGTGAAGCGATAGTCCTCGGCCGCGCGGAGGTTTGCGGCGATTGCGCCGTGCAGCTTCTCATCCCATCCCGTATACCGGGTGATGAAGGCTTCGATTGCATCGCGGTCGCCGGATCGCTGGAGCTCGAGCACCTTTGCGAGCAGGTCGCGCACGACCGAGGGATAGCGCGAGTAATCGACCGTCAGCTCGCTTGCGGCGTGATCCATCTTCAGCAGGCCACGCTCGAGAAAATAGTTCCACTGCATGAGCTGCATCGTCTGGTAGGGCTGGTCGCGGCGGGGACGCGTGTTCTGGAGAACCCGGCGGATGCCGCTCGCATACACGGAACGGAGCATCACATCGTCGTAATACCCTCTCTTTCGAAGCTGGGGTGCAATGAAGAGAGAGACGAGGTCGGCCTTCATCTCCTCGAGCGTCGATGAATCCGCGCCGAGGGCCACGTCGAGATCGACGCCCGCCGCCGTCCGATCGACGCCGAGGTAATGCCCGATCTCGTGCCAGAGCGTTCGATAGAAGTTTCCGTCGATCGTGAGGTCATTCTCGTACGGGCGGGCCATGGCTGCCGACCACGTCGCGCGGGTCGTCGCGAAGAGCCGCGGGTCCCGCATGATGTTCGACCTGAGCAGGATCGTCCGGCCATAGCGCCGCGCGTGGTCGGCATCGTTCGGGAGAATCGTTGCGGTGTTGGTCCCGCGAGCCTGTCCGAAATCGGCGATCACGTCGTAGACGCTCACGGGGATGTCGTCACGGACGCGCTTGCGCGCATCGTAGGGAAGTGAGTTCTCGAGCTCCTGCAGCCCGGCGATGGCCGACCGCAGCGTTTCGCTCTCTTCCCGGTTGCGCAGGAGCACCGAGGTCGAGAAGAACGTTTTCACCCCGAACAGATCATCGTCGTAGACCTCGTACGATCCGATCTGGGCGTTGAGATCGTCGAAGTCACCGGTTACCCAGGACGCGTCGCCCGACTCGTAGTCGTTCGAGAGAAGGTCACGCGCACGGTTGTCGAGGTAGCCGGCGAAGGCCTCGTCGTCGCTCCGGACCTCATCGGCCGCCTCGCGGAGCAGGTGATACGCGCGCATCAGCTCATCGGCCCACGCCACGGGATAAGGGACGGCATAGAAGACGTCGGGGGATGGGTCGGCCGCGAGCGCGCCGAGGCGGTCGCGCAGGCCGGGATGGAGCACGTCGAGAACGGGATGGCGCGTGATCGCCGCGAGATCACGCCGCAGGTTCGCGATCTCCGCGCGACGCACGACCGTCCGTTCTCCCATCAGAGACGCAGCTTCGGACGGACGAGCCGCGAGATGAGCCTCCAGCTCCTGGCGCGTCACGCCGGCGGGATAGAGATTCTTTCCGGCCTGCGCGGAGGCGACCGGAAGAAACGGCTTGCGCTCGTTTCCGAGCGTGGTCGCGATTGGCCCTGCCGACAACCGGTAGAGATCGATCAGATTTCCGGTCGACTCGGGTTCGCCGAGACGACGGTGCAGCGCGCCGAGCTCCGCGCGCGCCTCGAGAGCCTGGGCATGTTTCTGATCCTCATACAGGCGCTGAAAAATCGCGCCCGCGACGAGGAGTTTCCCGACCGCCGCACGCTCTCCCTCGGAAAGACGCGACAGGTCGGGGGCGAGCCGGATCTCTCGCGTCTTCTCCAGAATCGGCGCGGACTCCCCGATCGCCCAGTAGCCGTCGGGGAGTTGCTGCGCGAGGGTCGGGAGAGCCAGAAACAGAGCGCAGACGACGATGGATCGTTTCATCCGGGGAAGCATAGCAGCAGCGGTCCTTCGCGCATTCGCGAAGCAAAAAACGTGTGACGCCCGTCGCAGGGCGTCCCAGCGCGTGGCAGTTAAACTCCGCGCGGCGCTCGAGCGGGGTCATCGCCGCGGCACCCGCCCCCTCTGTTACTCTCGGCGCCGGAACTCCCATTCGACGGAAGGAACGACGATGCAAGCTCAGCGGGGTGCAACCCTCCAGCTCACGCTCGCCACCGGCGCGTTCGCGCTCTGTTTCGCGGTCTTCGGCTCGGTGTCGGCGATGATGCCGATTCTGAAGAAAAGGCTCGACCTCGACCCTGTCCAGGTCAGCATCGCTCTCGCCCTTCCCGTTCTGCTCGGAAGCCTCGGCCGCATCCCGCTCGGCGCGCTGGCCGACAGGTTCGGCGGAAGAATCGTCTTCCTCTTCGTCCTCATCGCCTCGGCCGTCCCTGCCTTCGTCATGGGGGGAGTCGACAGCTACGGGGAACTTCTCTTCTGGGGCTTCTTCATCGGGATCGCACTCGCGAGCTTCTCGGTCGGCATCGCTTTCGTCAGCCGGTGGTATCCGCCGGAGAAACAGGGAACGGCCCTCGGGATCTACGGGGCGGGCACTTCGGGACAGTCGCTGGCCGCGTTCGGGGCGCCGGTCCTCGCCGCAGCGTTCGGCTTCGCCTGGGGCTTCCGGACCTTCGGCACCCTGGCGGCCATCTGGCTCGTCCTCTGGATCCTGCTGGCCCGCAATGCACCCGCGCTCCGTCCACCCGCGCGCCTCCGCGATACCTTCCGCCCGCTCGCCGATCGCCGGAGCTGGGTGCTGAGCCTCTACTATTTCCTGACCTTCGGCGGCTTCGTCGCGATGAGCATCTACCTTCCGACTTTTCTGACGGAGATGTTCGGACTCACGCCGCAGGATGCCGGCTTCCGGACCGCCGGCTTCGTCGTTCTGTCGACCGGCCTCCGCCCCGTCGGCGGCTACCTCGCGGACAAGATGGGGGGCGCCACCATTCTCCGGATCATTTTTCCGGTCACCGCGGTGATGGCGGGCTTTCTGGCCGTTCCGGCGATGGTCCCCTTCACGATCGGTGCGCTCGGAATGGCCGCGGCGATCGGGCTCGGCAACGGAGCGGTCTTCAAGCTCGTTCCGCAGTGGTTCCCCAACACCGTCGGCAGCGTCACCGGACTCGTGGGAGCCGCAGGCGGCCTCGGCGGTTTCTTTCCGCCACTCGCGGTCGGGGCGCTCTATCGCGTCACCGGCAGCTACTCCTGGGGTTTCGTCCTGCTGGGTCTTTTCGCCTTAGGCTGCTTCGGGGTACTCCGCTGGACGAGTGCGAGGGAATCGGCGGCCGAAGCCGAGCCGAGGGGGTGAGTCTCCTCGATCAGCGGCTCATTCCCCTCACGTGAGGGCTCCCCGCCTCGAAAAGGAGCTCCTCCTCGGAGGGATCGGCGTCTCCGACGTCGTAAAGCCACTCGTTCGATTCAGGGAATCCTGAAAGGAGCTCCGGAAGGAGGACGACGAGCTGGGTGAAGCCGGGCGTCGACTCGCCGACTTCGAGGGTTCTCCCGTCTCGAAGAGCGAACCGAAGCGCGAGCTCGTCTTCATCGCCACCGGGGCGCTTCCTCACCGTAATTCGCTCGACCTGCTCCCATCGAAAGCGCTGGTCCTCGAGCTCGCAACCGTCGGAAGTGACGACGACGACCGGATTGTCTGCAGAGTTGCTCATGGGGGTCTCCTTCCATCTTCCGGGTCCAGAACGGGCTCAAAGAAAGCGCCTGACGCGCTTCTGTTTTCGTAGCAAGACTCTGGCCCGCGTGCCGCCCAGGCTACGCTCGGAACACGGCAATCATTTCCCCGGCTCACCGAGCATCATCGGCTGGACCCACGCCATCCGTCCGTTCGAGTCGCGGACCCGGGCACGGACGTAGCCCTCGGTTCCCGCCGGCCGGTAGACGGCGGGATTGTCGCCCGTCTCGTGGAGGATGCTGCCTCCCCGTCCGATGAACCAGGTCGTGTAGGCGGTATCGCCTCGCGTGCGCATCCTGACGCTCACTCCATCCCGGGCGCGGGCGATCTCTTCGATCTCGACTCCCGTCGATGCATAGAAGTCGCCTCTCTCGATCGCCGCGAGAATTCCCTTCTGCTCCAGCGCGGCGGCGCGCACGACGATCCAACCGCGACCCGGACCCGAAGCGTTCGAATCTCCGAGTTTCTTGAAGTGGTGCGCGTCGTCGACCGCGATCCCGTAAATCAGAATGCCGCGCGAGAGGAGCGAGTCCCAGACCTCCTCGAGACCGGGCCGGCCCACTCCACCCTGGTTGTTCACGAGCGGATGCCCGTTGAAGATCTCGAACAGTTTCGTGCGGGAGACCTGCGCGAGATCCTCGGCCGAGATCGCCCATCCGAAGTTCGGGTGGTTGATGTGGGGAATCCCGCCCACCGCGCGAATGGCGTCGACGTTCCGCTGAATGGCCTCTACGACGCTCTTCCCGCCCTGGGGCTCGACCAGGCTTTCGACGTCGAGTCCGTTCACATGGATCGGCTTCTTCTCGAACCAGTCCGACACCTCCTCCCCGGGGATGACCAGGAACTTCCCTGGCGCGGCGTGGACGGCGTTGAGGCCATCGACCGGCGTCAGGTAGTTGTGATCGGTGAGAACGAGGAAGTGATACCCGTTCTCGCGGTACCAGCGGACGACTTCGTCGGGCGTCGAATCCCCGTCGCTGTTGATCGTGTGCGTGTGAGTGTTTCCCTTGAACCAGCGCAACGATTCGGAATTGGCGGGCAGAGTCGACAGGAGGAACGCGGTCAGGAGGAGGGCGGCTCGCATGAGCCAGATTATGCACCGCGGGAAGAAACCAGGGGCCGCCCGCGAAGGGCGGCCCCCCGAGGGTCATCAGAAACGGGCGCGATAGCGGACGAAGACCAGGTCGTCGAGAACGCCGCCCTGCAGGTTGGAGTGCTGGAACAGGAAGTTGGGCGGAACCGCCCAGCTGACACTGAGGCCGCCGGCGCTGTCACTGACGTCGGACTCGGTCTGGTAGATGGCGGAGAGGGCGAAGCCGTAATCGGTGACGCTGTAGATGGCTTCGATGGCCGCGGTGACGTCGCTCTCCGAGCCGCCGAACTCGAAGTCGACCGAGGTCAGGCCGAGCGAAGCTCCGAGGGAGAAGTCCGTGTTTGGAATCCGCAGCTCGCCGTTGAGGCTCGCGCCCACCGCGTCGTAGGCGTCGTCGATCCGTTCGGCGCTGGCCGAAGCGTTGACCGCATACAGCCCTTCCGAGGCGAGGAGCTGGTAGATCCCGGAAATCGACAGTCCGTTGGTATCGCCTCCGAAGTCGGCGTCGACGCGGCCGAACCCGGCCTCGAAGCGCCACGGATTCGCTCCGGTGGAAGTCCCGTAACCGACCGACAGGGCAAACCCGTCAATATCGTCATCGGTGACCAGCGTCAGAGCGCCATCCCAGGTGAACCCGTTCGGGGCGTTCGAATCGAGCGGCCGCTGGCCACCGTAGGCGTACCCTTCCACGTCGCTGTACACGCGGCCGTAAAAGCCCGGCAGGCGCGTGATGAAACTCTGCGCGAGAAGGGGGGCGGGAATCGCAACCACGAAAAGAAGGATGAGAAATCGTTTCAGCAAGGTGAACCTCCATGAATCGCGATGGCCGATGATGAGAAGGGAGGACCGTCCCCCTTCCGATTGCAGACTGAGCCGTGCGAAAGACGAGCCAGAGCGCCCCCCCCCCGGGGAATCGCCACGCGGATCTCTCAGATGGTCCGAACGCGAGAAAGAGCGCCGACCGCGGCGGCGCCGGGTGCGAACGAGCCGAGCCCCGCGGTACACCAGGCGAAATCCGGAGCGATGCCGGCGACCATGAGCGCCTCGTCGGGACAAAGCTCGGTGAGCGCCGCGCCCAGAGCCCGGGCATCGGTGCGGTCATCGGTCTCGATGATGAAAGTGGCATCGAAGGGAAGCTCGAGCACCCAGCCGAGACGTTCGAGCGCGCCGTGAAGCTCGTTGTAGTCCGCGCCGGGTGTGAGGCTGTGCCGCACGAGCACGTACTCTCGCGAGCGCCGCAGGTCGAGCGCCGCCACCATCAGCTTCGCGTCGCCTCCGAGCTTCATCCTGAGGTAGCGCACGATCGTCGCAGCCCGTCGCCGCGGCAGCGTCACTTCCCAGCTCTGATCGAAATTCGGTCTCGCGCCGAGTCGCTTGAGCGCTTCGGAGACCTCAACGGTGAGATCACCCTCGTAACAGATCTGGAACAGCCCGTCCTCACCCATCACACCCTCCCGCTCCGATCGAAATTCAAAGGGGTCGAAAAATTGTAGCACGCCGACCGCGGCGGGTGCGAAGACGAAACCCTGGCCTCGCGCTCCGCTTCGCGACAGAATGAGCCGCGGAGGTTCGAAAGCGATGAAGGCTACTGCCGAGATCCAGGTCATCCCCATCGGAAGCGGTGTTTCGGTCCGGAAGGAAGTCCGGCGCGCACACGAGTTGATTCGTGACTCGGGGCTCACCGTCGAGCTGCACGCGTATGGCACCAACGTCGAGGGGGAGCTCGACGACATCCTCGCGATCGTCAGCCGCGTCCACGCGACGCTTCACGACGAAGGCGTCGTCCGTCTCTCGACGTTCCTCAAGCTCGGGACTCGTACCGACAAAGAGCCCAGCCTGGCGGCGAAGAAGCTCTGAGCTCATGACCGCGACCTCCTGCACGATCTGCGACTGGCCGGAAGAGGAGATCCTGGCCGCCGCCGAAGAGGCGAAGGCCTTTTTCGTGCGGCTGCCGGCGCGACCGGGTCACATCGCCGTCGCCACGAGAGCCCATCGTCCGCTGCTCCAGGATGCCACTCCTTCGGAAGCGGCCGCCGTCCTTCGCCTCGCCCGGGACGTGGCCGAGGCCGCCGCGGCGATCCTCGGCGTCGAGAAGTTCTACCTGGCCGCCGTCGGCGATGTCGATCCGCACTTTCACATTCACCTCCTCCCGAAAACGCACGACGACTCGAGACTCGGCCCGTTCCTCTTCTCCCCCGCCGGCTGGCAGGGACACAGCGGCCTCGATCACGATCCCGCGATCGAGGCGCGGATCCGGGAGGCTCTCGGCCGCGGTTGATACCGTCAAACCACGGCTACTACAATCCGCCATGCTCCTCCACCTCGGCACCAGCGGGTTCTCCTACAAGGAATGGAAGGGGAGCTTTTATCCGGAGGATCTTCCGCAGAAGCAGTACCTCTCGTACTACGCCGGACGGTTCCCGGCCGTGGAAATCAACAACACGTTCTACCGGATGCCGGCTCCCTCGATGCTCGAGGGATGGACCGAGCAGGTTCCCGAGGGTTTCCGGTTCGTGCTGAAGGCTCCACAACGGATCACCCATCAGAAGAAGCTCGTGGACGCCGGCGAGGAAGTCACCCGCCTGGTCGAGGTCTCCACCTCCCTCGGGCCGCACCTCGGCCCGATCCTTTTTCAGCTTCCTCCATACCTCCGCCGCGACGACGCGAAGCTCACCGCCTTTCTCGAGACGATTCCGGCCGGGACGTCGTTCGCATTCGAGTTCCGTCACGAAAGCTGGCGCGATGCCGCCGTCGAGGGAATTCTCGGCCGGAGAAATGCCGCGGTCTGCATCGCCGAGACCGATGAACAGCAGACCGAAAAGCTCGAGGATGGGCCGGCGGACTGGGGATATCTCCGCCTCCGCCGAACCGAGTACGAGAACGACGCGCTCTCGCGCTGGGCCGACCGGATCGCGGCGAGAAACTGGCGCGAGGCGTGGCTCTTCTTCAAGCACGAGGACGAGGGAAAAGGTCCCGCGTTCGCCGATGAGTTCTCCCGGCTGGCCGAGCGCGCGGGAATCACTCTCGCGTAGGTGAGTCGCTGGCTTCTGCCGCGAGCGAGCGAAGGATTCGCTTGACGTGGCAGACGGGGATGACGGGTCCGCAATGCCCGGGGGACCGTTGAAACCTTCCAGAACCATGGGTTTACGCCCGTAAAGAGCGCCAGCCGGGCACAGAATTACGTTCCTGTCACGGATCGGAACACGTTTCCGGCTGAATCTGTTATAAGGATTTTACCGACAACCCCCCGAAAGGATTCATGCATGAAAAAGACGAAGATAGTGGTGTCTCTGGCGGTTCTGGCCCTGGCGACAGTAACCCTCTGGGCAGCCACCCCGGGGAAGGAAGATAGCTTTGCGATCGTTCTGCCTGACGGATTCCAGAAGTTCGCGAAGCAGGTTCAGAGCGGGGAGAAGGTCACCACCTACGTCTCCAAGAACGACAAGGGCGAGATCGTGATCGTGTCGCACGCGCTGATGGCGCCGACCGAAGATCTCGACGCCTATCTCGCCAAAGAGAAGCAATCGCTCGTGAAGAGCCTGAAGGCGACCCTCGAGTCGGAGCGCGAGGTCGAGCTCGACGGGCATAAGGGGATCAGCTTCAACTATGCGATCCAGGGCGCCCGCCCGATGTTCGGCCGCACCGACATGGTCATCTCCAATCCGCGTCTTTACCAGGTCATCTACCTGAGCGGAGAGCAGGCAAGGGTCGGCGAGCCGAACGTCGTGTCGATGTTTTCCTCGTTCGAACTGGACGAAGATGCGATCGCCGCGGCCATTGCGGCCTCGAAGCACGAACCTGTCATCGAGACCGCTTCGAACGATCAGTAACCTGAGAATCGAACCGAGGAGGCGCGGGGAAACCCGCGCCTCCGATCACGCGCCGGCCGCCCCCCCCTTCCGCAGGCCGCTTGACGCGCCCCCCCGACCAGATTGGAATGCAGCAACAGGCGCCCCGCCAGTGGGCGCCAGTCCGGAGAAACATGTGACCCGCCGAATGCTCATCAACGCGCAGCGACCCGAGGAGCTGCGCATCGCGATCGTTCGCGATTCGATTCTCGAGACCTATCAGGTCGAGGCAGGCGAAGCCAGCCAGACCCGCAGCAACATCTACCGTGGAG
>JBHEOL010000056.1:0-7258 GCA_046261635.1 Thermoanaerobaculia bacterium
GACAGGCAAAAGACAACCGGTCTCGGTAGAAATTTACGGACAGACCTACAACGTTCGCGGGGAAGGAGACCCAGCGTATTTAACGGAGCTTGCGCAAATCGTCGACAGCCGGATGCGGGAAATCGCGCCGCAGGTCGCCACCGGAGATCCCACACGGATCGCGATCCTGGCCGCACTGAATCTCGCGGACGAGTTCTCGCGTTACCGGCAGCAGCGGGAATCCGACGTCGGCAGATGGAAGAACAGAACGGAACAACTGATCGAGGCCCTCGGAGGCAATGCCATCGAGCCAGCCGAATGAGTCGCGGAAAACGAAAGTCGGAGACCCTGCAGAGTTCGTGATGAGCAATCGCTATTTGAACCAACTCCCTAATTGCGGGAGCCCGAGTCACGGGGCCAGTGCATGCCTTCCCCTCTCCGAGGGACAGAAGGTAGCCGTCCGGCAGCGTGCAGGGCACCCACCTTGTTTACGCAGGTTCAATTAGGAAACCTCACACGGCTCAGGCGGGGCCTCCGGTAATCTTCCGGTTCCTGTCGTTTGAACACGCGCAAGCCTCCAAGTACGTCCGGGTCGGGCGGTACTGGGGAGGTTTGAAGTGGACATCATTCTCACAATTATTGGTTCCCTCGTCGGGGCGGTCATCCTGGCCCTGCTGTGGGCCATGGTGTATCGCAGGCGCGCCGAGGCGCAGGTCGAAGAAGCTCGCCGCACCGCGGCGAGCATCACGGAAGACGCCCGGAAGGCAGCCGACACGAAACTGAAGGAGTCTGCCCTCGCAGCCAAAGAGCAGATCCTCCAGGCTCAGGCCGATTTCGACCGCCAGTCGAAAGAGCGGCGCGAAGAGCTCAAGGACACCGAGCGGCGCCTCCAGCAGAAGGAAGAAGCGGCGGACCGGAAGGCGCAGCAGATCGACCGTCGCGAGACCGAAATCGAAGCGCGCAATCACCGCCTCTCCGAGAGGGAGAAGCAGCTCGAAGCGAAGCAGACCGAGCTCGAGCGCATCGTCGAGGACCAGCGGCACCGCCTCGAGCAGATCTCCGGCCTGACGGCGGACGAGGCAAAACGCGAGCTGATCCGGGGCATCGAGAACGAGGCCAAGCTCGACGCGGCCAACATCATGAAGCGGATCGAGACCGAGGCGAACGAGCTCGGACACATCAAGGCTCGGCGCATCATCGGCACCGCCATCCAGCGCATGGCCTCTGACTACGTCGCCGAGAACACGGTCTCGGTCGTCGATCTCCCCTCGGAAGACATGAAGGGAAGGATCATCGGCCGCGAAGGCCGGAACATCCGCGCGCTGGAGCTCGCCACCGGGGTCGACCTGATCGTCGACGACACTCCCGAGGCGGTCATCCTGTCCGGCTTCGATCCGATCCGCCGCGAGGTGGCGAGGATCTCCCTGGAGCGGCTGATGGCCGACGGACGGATCCATCCGGCCCGCATCGAAGAGGTCGTCGACAAGGTCCGCGTCGAGCTCGAGGACAAGCTGTTCGAGGAAGGGGAGGCCGCGGCCTTCTCGATCGGAATCACCGACATCCACCCGGAGGTGCTCAAGCTTCTCGGACGCCTCCGCTACCGGACCTCGTACGGACAGAACGTCCTGATGCACTCGCTCGAGGTCGCGCAGCTCTCGGCCCTGATGGCGACCGAGCTCGGCGCCAATTCGGAGATCGCGAAGCGCGGAGGCCTTCTCCACGACATCGGAAAATCGATCGATCGGGAGATGGAGGGAACGCATCTCGAGCTCGGTCGGCAGGTGCTCGAAAAGTACGGCGAGCGGCGGGAGGTCATCCACGCGATGGAATGTCACCACGGCGACTACGACCCGGAGACGGTCGAGGCCGTCCTGGTGAACGCCGCCGACGCACTCTCGGCCGCAAGGCCCGGAGCCAGGCGCGAGATCCTCGAGAATTACGTCCATCGGCTCGAGCGTCTCGAGTCGATTGCCGACAGTTTCGACGGCGTCAACAAGTCCTTCGCGATCCAGGCGGGGCGCGAGCTCCGCATCATCGTGAACGCCGAGCGGCTGACCGATGAACAGTCGATCTGGCTCTCGAAGGACGTGGCGCGCCGGATCGAGTCCGAGCTCCAGTATCCCGGCCAGATCAAGGTCACCGTCATCCGGGAAACCCGGGCAGTCGATTTCGCGAAGTAAGCCGTGGCAGAGGATCTTTTCCTCTGCCGGAAAAGCCGGTGAGGGATCTGATCCCGGGGACCTCGGTGACTCCGGATGAACAGGGTTCCGGAGCGCTCAGGCTCCGCGCCGGTACCGCTGCATCAATCGAGAGAATGGGAGATTCATGGTTCGCCTGCTTTACATCGGAGACATCGTCGGCCAGCCCGGAAGAAAGGCGCTACGTGCGAAACTCGAGTCGGTCATCGACCGGGAGCGTGTGGATTTCACGGCGGTGAACATCGAGAACGCCGCCGGTGGGTTCGGCGTGACCGAGGCCATCCTCGAGGAGTTGTCGGACCTTCCGATCGACGTTTACACCTCGGGGAATCACATCTGGGACAAGAAGGACTTCGTCGAGCGGCTCGATGAGTACGACAACGTCGTCCGTCCTGCAAACTATCCCGAGGGAAACCCGGGGCGGGGGCGGGTCGTGAAGGCGACCGCGGCCGGGACCAAGGTCGCCGTGATCCAGGTGATGGGGCAGGTGTTCATGCCTCCCTGTCACAACCCGTTTCACGTGATCGAGAAGGAGCTCGCCGCGCTCGACAGCGACGTCCGGGTCATCATGGTCGACATCCACTGCGAGGCGACCTCGGAGAAGCAGGCGATGGGACGCCTTCTCGACGGCCGCGTCTCCGCGGTTCTCGGTACCCATACTCACGTGCCGACCGCGGACGAGCGCATCCTTCCCAACGGGACCGCGTTCCAGACCGATGTCGGCATGACCGGAGCCTACGACTCGATCATCGGCTTCCGGCCGGACGAGATCCTCCAGAAGTTCATCATGAACACGCCTCGCAAGATGGAAGTGGCGAAGCGCGACGTACGCCTCCGCGGCGCGCTCATCGAGGTGGATGAGAGCACGGGCCTGGCCACCGCAATTCAGCGCGTGAGCGAACGGATCGACGACTGACGGCGATGAGCCATCCTCCGGCCCTCTCGGTCTTCGCGCTCGGCAAGGTCAGCCCGGAGGATATCCACGCCCTCGCTTCCCACTTGCCGGCATTGGAGCTCCTGGCCGTCGATCTTCCGTCGGATGCGAATCTCGGCGAGCAGCAGGCGCAGTTGCGCGCGGTGGTCAACTCGGCGTCCCACGACTGGATTCTCATCATGAGAGGGGGGGAGACCGTCGATGCTGCGCTCGCCGAGGAGATCGCGGCCACGCTCGCTCCGCCGAGCCGGGCCTGGGGAACCCGTTTGCGCGTCGTGCCGACGTATGGCGGATCGCCTCTGATCCTCCCCGTCGCGCACGGGGGGGAAATCCGCCTCTTCCATCGCAGGCACGTGCGGTTCGACGTGCGAAATCAGACCGGGGAGATGAACGTCGAGGGGGCCGTAGTGCGGCTTCACTCGCCCCTCCGGATGGAAGCCTACGCGAACGCAGAGGAGCATCGCGAATGGCTCGCCGCTCACGCCGTCCCGCAATCGGGGGCTCGAAGAGCGCTCATCTTCGCGAAGAATGCAGTCGCTTCGGGTGCGATCTGGCGGAGCCGTGCGACTCTTCGCTACCTCTGGGTCGAGGCAGGGTGGGATCGCACGACTCCCGGTCGCGGGTCGCGGTGAGCGCGCGTTACTCCGCTGCCCAGCGGTTCTGAGAGACCTGGCGCAGCGTTCCGTGCATTCGGAACTGTCGCGGAGACATTCCGAAACGCCTGCGAAACTGCTGACGGAAGTAGTTCTCCGAATCGAATCCGCAGAGGCGGGCGACCTGCGTGATCCGCATGTTGCCGGCCTTGAGCAGGCGGGCCGCTTTCTCGAGCCGCTTCTGCTTGAGGAACTGGCTCAGGAGTTTTCCCGTCGCGCGGTGAAAACGACCTGACACGTACTGACGGGTGAAGCCGAGGTCACGCGAGACTGCCTCGACCGTGAGATCCTCATCGTTTTTCATCCGTTGCCGTACGCACTTCATAAGCGAACGAACGAGCCCATCCATGGCGATACTCCTCTGGCCAACGGGGGTTGACGGCGTGAAGGATGGCCGATCCTTCGACGGTACCGAAACGGGTATGCGGCGCCCTGTGGCAACCACCTCTTGTTCCCTTTGTATGGCTCCATTATACGCCGTCATTCATGGCGAGGCTCGCTTTCGGAATCGACCAATCGAGCCGTTGATTTAGGAATTTTCTCAGACCGAAGCTGAGAAACGCCCAAAAATGGTGACGCCTGAACCCGGGCGTTTCGCCGTCCGATCGCGGAACGGCCAGCGCCGGGATCGGGATTAGAATGGCGACGTCCCGGGAGGAGGGGCGGAATGGAACACGATCGTGAGTTTCTCCGGAGTGTGGAGTTACTGGTGGAGTTCGAGGGAGGGGAATTGGACGCGTTCGGATCGGCGATGGTGCCGACCGAGTTTCATCCCGGGCAGTTGATCCTCGAGGAGGGGCAGCCGAACCGGGCGCTCCACATCGTCCGGCAGGGGCGGGTGAGGGTGAGCCGCCGCGTGGAGGAATCCGACGTGATCCTCTGTGACCTGTCGGCCGGAAGGACCTTCGGGGAGCTCTCCATCCTCGAGGAGGGGGTTGCGATCGCGACGCTGCGCGCGATTCCAAAGACCACGATCCTCTCGATTTCGATGAATGACCTCCACCGGATACTGCGGGACTCGCCGCCAACCGCGGCGAAGTTCTGGAAAGCGATCGCAATCGATCTTCGCGGCAGACTCGTGCAGACCAACGACGTGGTGCGGACGTATTTCGAGGTCAACCGGGCACTGGTCGAAAACCCCACCTTCCGCGAAGCCTACGCAATGGTCTCTCGCTGACACCCCCCTCCAGGGGGCGTCCCGCGGCGGGTTCTGCTACGATAATGGGTCTGATGAAGCTGCTCCTGACAGGTCTCGCTCTGGCATTGATGGCGACGGGCGCCTCAGCCGATGTGAGGCTCGTCGTGCGCCCCGACGGAACCAAAGTCATCGTCAATGACGGCCGCGCCCGCTCCTCCCAGGGAGTGAACGTCTCCACGCTCGAGTGGCTCGCGAAGCAGCGCGACCGGAAGAGCGAATACGATCCGATCATCGAGCGCCACGCGTCAAGGTTCGGGGTCGACCCGACTCTGGTGCGCGCAGTCATTCTCGTGGAGTCGAATTTCGACCCTCTCTGCGTCTCGCACAGGGGCGCGCGCGGATTGATGCAGCTGATGCCGGCCACGGCGAAGCGATTCCAGGTCTCCGACATCCACGATCCGGATCAGAACATCCGGGGTGGAGTCGCCTACCTCGCGTTCCTCCTGGACCTCCATCCCGGCGACCTCACGCGCGTTCTCGCTTCCTATAACGCGGGCGAAGGGGCGGTCGCCCGATACGGGGGTGTTCCGCCGTATCGCGAGACCCGCCAATACGTCCAGAAGGCGCTCTCGGTCTATCACGGGCGCGCGTGGGGCGGCAGCGGATCGATCTCCATCAGGACGCAAACCGGCGAGGACGTCCTCCGGGGCGGATTCGAGCGCCGGGCTCCTCAGCTCCCTCCTTACGTCGGCACCGCGGTCGCGGTCACGGCCGCGGTCGGCCGCTCACGCTCCCGCTGACCCTGGGATCCACCCCGCCCTCTTCTTCCCCCGAAAAGTTCGATTAGAATGCGAAGACGCGTCCGTCGACGCGATTCGAGATGCCGCAGAATCCCACCGCGCCGCCCCGCTTCGACCACGGAGTCTTTCTCCTCCACACCAATCGTGGAAGAGAGGCATTCCAGGAGGGTCGCTACGGAGAAGCCCGCAAGGAGCTGGAAGCGGCCCAGCGGCTCCGCCCGGAAGACGGCGACGTTCTGAACCTGCTCGGGTTGGTCTATTTCAAGACCGGAGCTTTCCCGGAAGCCGAGGTGATTTACCGGCGGCTCGTCGAGCAGAACCCGGCGGTGTTCATCCTCCATTCGAACCTCGGGCTCATCTATTACAAGCAGGAGAAGCTCGACCAGGCGGAGAAGCACCTGCTGAAGGCGATCGAGCTTCGGCCCAACTACTCCAAGTCGCATCTCTATCTCGGGCTGCTCTACCGGCGCCGCAACAAGCTCGGGCTGGCGCTCGAGCATCTCCGCTTCGCCGGCGCGGACAAGGTCGCCCGTGAGGTCGAACAGGACCTGAACGCGAGCCCGGCTCAGAGGGATCCGGCACCGCCGCCACCCTCACCTCCGCGCCGGGAGGAAAAGAGTCCTCCAGCCGCCGATCAGGTCTCCTCGATGACGACGCTTCCCGGCACCCTTCCCGCCGTACCGGCGAGCACCTCGGCGCCCGAACCCGACCCGTTTCCCGACGTCGCGGCGCAGACGGCCGCGCGGAAGCTCCAGGAGGCGGTCGACGAGACCCAGCTCGGCGAGGAGAAGCGGCTCGACCTCGGGCGCAAGATCGAGGGGGCCTCGCGGACGTTCGTGCTGCACGAGAACGGATTCCTCGAGATCAACTTCCGCCGCAGCGTCCACGTCAAGCGGGGAACGATCTCCAGCTACTCCGGCAACCTGAAGTTCACGGCCGAGAGCGGGCTTCTCGGGACGACCGCCGCGACCCTCGTGCGCGCTCAGGGCGGAGGGAAGCTCTTCGTGTTCGAAAAGGCGAGCAAGACGTTCCTCCTCGACTTGAACGACGAGTTCATCTTCGTGGAGGGGTCGAACCTGCTTGCGCTCGAGGACACGCTCGCATACCGCGTCGAGCCGATCTACGAAAGCAACTA
Source organism: Thermoanaerobaculia bacterium (assembly GCA_046261635.1). GTDB lineage: Bacteria > Acidobacteriota > Thermoanaerobaculia > Gp7-AA8 > Gp7-AA8 > JBHEPS01. The sequence continues at coordinate 6,838 of JBHEOL010000056.1, forward strand.
CCAGAAGAAGCTCGACACGGTGAAGATTTTCGGGAAAGGCTCACTCGCCATCTCGACCTCGATCGAGCCGCTGACGATGCGCGTGACGCCGGAGTTCCCCCTCTCCATCTCCTCGAACGCGCTCGTCGCGTGGACCGGGAACCTGATTCCGACGGTCATGGACGAAGACGAGCTGAGTGACATCATGATCGGCGGTGGAGTCGGCAAGGGGTTCAAGATCCGCTTCGAGGGTGAAGGCGTCGTCGTCAGCGAGCAGTAGGGGCGACGGCGTGGATAGGGCAGTCATCCTGAGAGGCTGTGAAAGAAACCAGAGGGGCCGCGCTGGTGGAGCTTGCGAGGCGAGATCAAGGAGCGAGGAGGAGGCGATGCGGTGGCATCGTTGACGACGAGCGACGCGGAGATCGCCCGCAACCTCCACCAG